>NZ_JAHLKN010000021.1:0-26229 GCF_021498065.1 Mycetohabitans sp. B3
ATCAATCTGGTCATGTTCACGCAACCGGCAAAGCATCGCCAGATGCAGCCTGCTCCACACGCCTGCGGCCTGCCAGTCGCGCAATCGTCGCCAGCATGTCATGCCGCTGCCAAAGCCGAGCTCCTGCGGCAAGTCTTCCCATGGAACGCCTGTATGCAGGACATACAGAATACCGTTCAATGCCGCCCGGTCGTCAACAGTGCGCCGACGCCCGCCTTTAGGTGAGGGCGTGAACGCTGGAATCAACGGCTCCAGCACCGCCCATAATTCATTGCTGATTTTGCGTCTTGCCATGACTCCAGGATACGAGCCTTACAGCCTGACGTCCAGGTTGCGTTAGCGACTCTAATACTACAGCCGTAACTATAATGGATTAAAATTACGAAGGGATTGTATGTGGCGCACGATTGATGAAGACACTGGTGCAAGGATGGGAGCGTGAGCTAGTGGCGTTGCACGAAAGGATTGCATGCCAGTTCAGTCGTTCGGAATCGCGACAGCGCTCACTGGCCTATTTGAAGGCTCTGTTGGGTGGGGTGGAGCGCAAGAATGGCTGGCAGCTAGCAGAGTGGATGGGTGAATCGACACCAGACAACGTACAGTATTTGCTTGATCGGGCCAGGTGGGATGTCCACGCCGTGCGTGACGTGCTGCGCCAGTATGTGGTCGAACAGCTGGGAGCCACGGATGCCGTGCTGATTGTGGATGAAACAGGATTCGTCAAGAAGGGCGAGCACTCGGTTGGCGTGCAGCGTCAGTATAGTGGCACCGCGGGGCGCATCGAGAACAGCCAGGTTGGGGTGTTTCTCTGTTATGCCGGCGAGAAGGGCAGTGCCTTCATTGATCGAGAGCTTTATCTGCCCAAAGCCTGGACAGAAGAGCCGGCGCGTTGCGCGGCGGCGGGCGTTCCTGAGACGGTCAAGTTTGCCACCAAGCCCCAATTGGCTCGACAGATGCTTGAGCGCGCCCTGGAGGCGGGCGTGCCCTGTGGGTGGGTGACGGGCGATGAGGTGTACGGGGGCGATCGAAGGTTGAGGCTATGGTTGGAATCGCGCAAGCAGCCGTTTGTAATGGCGGTGGCAAAGAATGAACCGCTATGGTGGCAGGGGCCGACGTATGTTCGTGCGCAGCGCATTGCACAGAGCGTGCCTGCCCGGGCATGGCAACGTTTGTCGGCAGGCGCTGGAGCGAAAGGCGAGCGCCTCTACGACTGGGCACTCATTGAGCTGTGGCGCTTGCAAACTAGCGCTGAGGAGCGCCGCTTCGGACACTATTTGCTGGTACGGCGCAGCCTCGATGAGAAACGGGAGCATGCCTATTACCTCGTCTATGCGCCCCGCAGCCAGGCCTCGAAGCAGGCACTGGTTAAGGTGGCGGGGCGCAGATGGCAAATTGAGACCAGCTTTGAGGCAGCCAAGGGCGAATGCGGATTGGATCAGTACGAGGTGCGCCGATGGCAGGGCTGGTATCGCCATATCACCCTCGCGCTGCTAGCCCATGCTGTTCTGGTGACGCTTAGCGCGCGCAGTAAAAAAAACGCCTGAAGGCAGGGTGCCGCTGAGCGTGCAGGAGATTCGCCGATTGCTATGCCGTCTTTTATGGAGGGGATTGAGCTCGATTAACACTGTTCTGCGATGGTCAATCTGGCGTCGCACCCATCAATGGCGAGCGCAGCAGGCTCATTATCGCGCTCGTGGTTGCGCGCCACCGTGAATAGTTACGGCTGTAGTACTAAATCTAATAACCGCGTTGGCCCGCTGTGGTGCTGCCTCAGCCTAGACAGTGCGGGTCATCGTCCAGCGTGTCCGGCGCATCGAGGAGATTGTGCGCTTGCGGCGGCGAAAAATGAGAATCGCGTGCCCTTCACGCTGACGCCAGCTGGTGCGGTTGGGTAAATGGGTGTGCAGAGCGCGACAGCGATGTCAGCAACGGCCAGCGCTGACCCTGCTGGCCCCGAAAGGCCCAGCCTCTAGACGTGCCGATAGTCCCATAAACTGGTCCAGGACGAAACGCTAGTACCGCTACGTCGTTCGAAGGAGCTGCCCCCATCGGTTCCGGCCCTGAATTTCAGGATCTTCACCCGGGCAGTGCTCCGAGCTCATGCGTGCTTTTTTTTCAACGTCGCAGCCGCACAGCGCGCAACTTGCCTGCGTTTTCATCAACTTGTAGACAGTAGCGGTGCTCGAAGTCCTGAGGTTGGGGCAGGCAAGGCAGGCTCGCAAACGCCGCTTAAGCACTTCGTCGTCCACAACTGAGAAACCGACCGCTCCCCAGCGGGCAAGCGCGTGCGAGGCTTGCTTCATCAACTCGAACGCACCTCGATCGCGGTCTTGCGCTTGCAGCTGTGGCCGTATGGGATTGGACAGCAAGGTGTTCAGGAACGCAGGGGTGCGGCGGCAGATCAACAGGTTGCGAGCGTATTCATCGGACTGCACGGCCGAGATCAGGACTTCATGAGAGACAGGAACATCCAACTCAAGGATCCTGGCCAGCTGGCGGCAGCCGTCTTCGATGGAGTTGAGCTGGATGTCCGCAATGGCTTGTATATCGGTCATGGTGACAGCCTCCCTGCTTAGTTCGGCGACACGAAGTTGAAGCTTCCGCTGTTCTGGGCTCCGAGAACGGACCCACCTGTCGACAAGACGTCTGTCACGGTGACCGTGAACTTGACGTTCATGGGTGACTCGACCATAAGCACGACGGTGGCCGCGGCTAAGGAACTGACTTGAGCGGACAGGACTTGGGGCAGTTTCGCCTTGGTGGCGCCGCACGAGAACTCGAAATTGTAGAGGTCCTTAACACTTGCGGAGTCAATTTCCTTGTTGAAGATCAGCTCGAGGCGCAACTGACCAGGATCTGAACTGTCAGTTATCACCGCCAGCAGTGCGAGATCGGCACAGGCGCAAAGCGGTACGTTGCCGCCGATGATGCCGGTACTAATTGAGCCGACGCGGCATTTGATCGAGGGATTGTTTGCTAAATCGTTTTGATCGCCTGCCGCGTTGGTTTCCGAGATCAATCCAAACACGGTCTTGATTTGATCAAGCGCGTTGTTGGGCAAGTCGTCCGAGTCGAGATAGAAGACTTCGCGGAAGATCGATGAGGTCGCGTAAAAGTCGGCCGCTGCCGCGTAGGTGAAACCATATTTGTCTTTCGGCGTGTTACCCAGGAGCCGGGCGATGCCTTGCGCAATGATGAACTTGTAGCCATCCGCATACAGCCCGTCCAGCCGCATGATCTCCCCAGAGATGACCAGGTACTTTTGTCCGTACATTTCAAACGCGTACGTGTTGAAGTTAGGATTGGCCTGGTCTACCAAGATGTGAATGTCGGGATAGAACGCTTTGAACACTTTCAGCAGGTAATTGACTGCATCGAAGCCGGAGTCACTGTGCAGATCCCGGAACCTTGCTTTGGCATTATTGACAATGTCCGTGGCCTGGGCGTTCGTGAGGAACTGCGCCGCGCCGGGTGGGATATAGGTTCCGCCATTCGGATTGAAGGCGGTGAACCCTGCGGGCGCCGCAACGGTGACCAGATCTGTGCCGCGCTTTACGGCCGAGGCGCGGGTGACGTCGAGATGGGGGTTCGATGTGGAAAATTCACTGCTACCAAGCGCCGGGCTGGTGTCCGGTCCATCCATCAGCCCCCTCTTGATGAGCTCGTGCTGGTTGATCTGCAAGCAATAGTCACCGGACACCACGCCTGCCGAGTTGATTAAATGCCCGTCGAGCGACCCCGTAAAGTGGAGATCAGTTGCGACGTGATGTAAGCCTTTTGTCCATTTGCCAGACATTGAACTGAGGATGTCGAGCGACGTGCCTTCTGCGCTCATGAGCTGATCTTTGTGGGGCACTACCCTGTCTGCGCGTTTCAATTTTCCGTTTGCCAGAAGAAACAGGTGATCAACGGATGTAATCAACTTTTTGTTCTCCCCATATTCGATGAACATCATCGTGCTCGGCCAACCCGCGTCGCTGCCGCTGCTGAACGCCACAGAGCCTTTTTTCCAAGAAAGCTTTGCAGCAGTCCAGTCGCCGACCGTGATATCATCGCCGATAACAAACTGTTCGATCGCCTTCACTCCGTCTGGGATGGCGATCGGCGTGCCGTTGGCCAGGCAGGAACAGCAGCAGTAGCATATCTGGGTTCCATAGCCGTCGGGACAGGTGTAACCCCAAGTCGGATCGTAAGTCGGTTCCGTGATCTGGCCGGTCTGCCGGTTAACGCATTGCGCGGTTGAGATAGGGTAGAGCGGGTGACCCTGCCCATATTGGTTGCAGTTATCGTGAAAGGTTTGTGATTCCGTAAAGTTGTCGCAGTGCTGTTCGCTGCACACTTTGGCTTGTGGATTCAGGTTATGTACAGAATCCTCGCATCCTGGATAAATCGATCCCATTTTAGTTTCCTCTGGTTTAGGCTAGACAGGTTGTTAAGCAAGCATGTGAATGACTTGTTATGAACAACACGTTATGTTATGTGCTTCCCGTCACGCAAGTGGGAACATCGTGCCCGAAAATCCCGGCATTGATTGCGCTATACCTGCAGGGAATGCCCGGATTGGCAGCCAGATTGTCGGGATCGGCCGTACGATTCTGTGTCGATATCCCCGTTTGGAACAGCGTCTTGATCTGAGCTTCGATGCCATTGAGGAGATCACTGTCATCGGAGATGGAAAAGAACACTCGCGTGAGCAGCGTGGAGGTCGCGTAATGATCGGCCACGCCAATATAGGTTAAGCCGTTATGGTCAACCGGGGCCTGACCAAGAAGGCGCGCGACGCATTGCGCGATAATGAAACAGAAGGCTTCGTAGTACAGACAGGAGATGCGTATCAGCCCACCATGGATCACGACCTTTTTTCGCCCGTCGATGTAGACAAAGCTGCGCGTGTTTGGCGTCTGGTTGGACCAGTCGAGATAAAAGTCTATATCTGGAAAAGCGACCTTGAATGCGGAGAAGATCTCGTCGATTAGTTGCGGAACCACCGTGTCATCGAACGGGCGGGACGGCATTTGGGCAAGGTCTTGGGCCTGGGCATCGGTGACGAATTGCGCGTAACCGCTTTGCAAGAATGGAATATTTGCGCTGACTGCAATGCTCAAGGTTTTCGACGCCACCATGACAGGGGGTGTGCCACTCTGGCCGCTATTGAAAGTCTGGAAAACATATTGCGCCAACATCGAGATGGCCGGCAAGGTAATGGCTAACTGTCTTTTGCCCAGCGCGGCGGCGTCCAGGCTCCAGGTCGTGCCGCTTTGCGGGCAGGTAATGGTGGCGCTGGACACGGTGTCGGAGACCCGCCAGTTCAGCAAGACACTGGAGCCGGGGGCGGCAACGCTTTCTTCTGCCCAGAACTCTGCTATGGCCGGGTTAACCGTGATGGGATAGACGCTGGACTGGAAAATGAACGAGGTATCTGGATCTTCCTCTGCACTAACGTGCAGATAAAAAACACTGGATGCGTCAACGGCGTCCACGGTGTAGATAAAAGTGTGTGCCGGGATATTGACGACCGTGGTCTGGCCGTTGACGCTGTAGCTGATGCGGTAGTTCGCCAGATGGAGGTTCTGGCCCGTCCACACCAGCGTCACACTGTCACCTTGATTGATGATGGGCGTCGCACTGTAAAAATTGTCGAGCTGGAAGCTTTGAGGGAACTTGGGGATGGCCAGCGAGCCGCGATTAGCCTGCGGTGCGCCGTTCACTTCAATGTGTTCGGTGATGGCTATCATCGCCGTGCCGACCATGGTGCTGACCGTGAGATCGAAAACGAAGATCAGTCCGTCTCGTCCGATCTGGTAGGGGACGGCCGGCGACATCGAAAACTTTCCACCGGTTGGGGCCGGATGGCTCCATCCATCCGGCAAGCTCGGCGTCGTTGGTGTTACGCTATTGGTGATATCGCGCGCACCTGTACCTTCGGTCAGCACAAAGTCGATGCCCGTCAACGTGAAAGGCGCTTTGGCATTTGACACAATGATGGTCAGCCGCCCTAGATTACCCGCTTGCAGGACGCCGGGTTTAGTCAGGAACGAATAGGAAAGCAGAAGGTCACTCATCGGCAGCGTCTTTATCAAGGTTGGCCAGGAACCTAAGCCATCCGTCTTGGATCACCATGGACGGAGCGGACAACTGGGCGTTGGGCGAGCTGAAGGCGACTGCGTTGGATTCGAATTGCGTGGTGCTTGAGTGGCTAATCCACGACCAGGCCCCGTTCTGCTCTGCAAGGCGCGGGATCTGAATCGACGCTGCCGAAGTTAACAAGGAGCCCACGCTGAACGTAACCTCCATGTTGCTGAGCGCGCTTTCGAAGAAGCCGTGCGGTAGCGATATTTCCTTGACCGGCAGGATACCGGTAGCGCCGTGCAAGCTGCCTCGGGGGTCCATTAGCAGCGTGACGAAGGCAGGGCTGCCATTGGGCATCAGAGAAAGGTAATTGCCCGCTTTGCCACCGATCAGCTTGACGTAGGGGGAACTAGTGTCCAGTCCACTGGGGTAATGGACCGAGTTAAAGGTTTGGAAGCTGTCGTCAGCGTAATACCCGATCAACCCGTCTTTACGTAGGGCCAGGCTGCCGAGCCGCACGACGAAGCCAGTCTGGCTTATGGCGTTATCATTGGCGGTGAAGGTGTCGGCCCAGCTTTGGTTGGTGTAGGCATCGCCCTCCAGTTCCAGCGCAAGCTTCAAGCGCAGCACGGCCAGCGGCCTTCCGATTAGCACGGCCATGTCCGGATCCGACCGCGGACAGAGCGGATCAACCAGCCACAGCGATTCGTCAATCACCTTGACGAAGTTATCAAAGGTGGTGGTGGCCTGCTTTTGCGCAGCCATCAAACCGGTAACGACGCCGCGCAGATGCGTGTTAGGTATCTGGTCTGGCGTGGTAATCGGTGTCAGGCTGTCGGGCGCTGGGTACCAGGAGACTGTCGTCTGGTTGAGGTCCTTGCGCACCTCGCCCAGAAGCTGGCCCTGCTGGTCATAGACGGCGAGGGCGACGTCCAGGTGATTGGGCAGAAGCCAGCCACAAACTGGGTTGGCGTCTGCTGCCAGCCCCACTTCATTAGCATCGTTCGTGGCGTCCACCCAGCGCATCGCCAATTGCGCGGGTTGTACCAGACTGAAGGACTGTTGCACAAATTGCGCTGGCGTGTAGTCGCCGACCGCAATATTCGGGTTGGCCGGTGTGATTTGCTTCGAACGGATGGGTGTGAAGGCGGAGGCTTTGCCGCCCGTAGGATTGTTGTTGGCCGAGAGTAGGCTAACGGATTGACCGAAGCTGTCGACGACTTCGATATCATCAATCACAAAAAAACCGCCCATTTGCGGGAAAAACGTCGGGGAGACCGGGCCTTGGTCATAGTCCTGGTCGCCTTTGCTGGGGTCGGGCGAGCTCTGGTACTGGTTCTGCACCAGGGCCGCGACATCACCGATAGGCGGCCAGGCCTGACCCGACGAGCGCGTGACGAATCCATCGTGTAGGCCGCTCAGACGTTGCGACATCACCCCCCATGACCGGATCGCTGTCAGCAGGGTATCAAGTTTTTTCAACTTCGGCTGTGGCGTCCTGGACTTGGCGATGTAGTCGCGTAGGCGGTTCTCAAAGTTAAACACCGAATGCGATGACAGCACTGTGCGTCCGGTGTAGCCGACCACCAGACTTTCATCAAGGTGAACGCCGGTCCAATGGTAGTCGTCGCCGTCAAACTGCCATTCGTTGCGTTGGAACTGCCACGGCGAGCTGGCGTCCTTCTGGCTGTATGTGGGGAACCATTTGATGCTCCACTCTAGAAAGAGCGGATCCCACGGCTGCACCCACGCTGACACGGCCATCGGCAACGGCGCATAGGAGGACGCGTCGGCCCAGGCGCCGTTGCCGATGGCCATGCCGATATCAGTGGGCTGCACGTTCCCCATGAACAGGTTGCTGGCGATATTCTGCCAATTCGCAGGATCAAGAAAAAACGTTTCTTTGCAGAGTGCATACACTGGCGCAGGGATGCTCGCGTTCGCTATAGGCATGGGTATCAGCGCAGCCGAGTTGTCCGCCGTGACCGTTTTGCCATTAATCGTTAGCCCTGTGACAATCTGCCTTAGTGTGCGGCATGGCAAAGCCTCAGTGGACATCGCGTTGTCGGGATTGGCAATGCCGGAAATCAGCAGCACAGGGTCATTAGGATGCCAATAACGCGGGGCGCTTTTGGGCTTTAATAGCAGCGACGAGGGGAGCTTGAGCACGTCCTTGGCGTACGCTGCTATTGAAACGGCATCGGTGGAGACAGGGATGCTGCGGCTGGTAAAAGCCGCTGCGATTTTTTGCTGCATCCTCTGTATCTCCCTTACTAGGGCCTGGTACTCGGGCGAGGTCGCAGCCAGCGCGGCGGCGATCTGAGTCATATTATCGGGTGGATTGGCGGGCCCTAGGCCCAACACGTTATAGTTTTGATTCTTCCACCAGCGAGCATACAGCGTCCATTGCAGCGACGCCAGCTTGCGTTGGTTAGCGTTGAGGGTGGCCTGAGCCGTGTTCAGCGCAGCCAGGCCCGCGGCGTAGTCGGAAAGATCCGGCGGTTCGGCAGCCGGCAGGGCGGCGCCGTTCACCTCGCGTGCGCGGATTTCCCAAGACTGGCCACCGGATGTGGCACCATAGCGCGCCTGACGCGCCTTGTCGGCCACCAAGGTGCGGCCGCCAACATCGTCCAGCTCTTCCAGCGAGCCGTATTGCAACGCCTCCAGCAGTGTCAAATCGATGTCCTGATCGCCACTCGTAACGCCGATCAGTGCGGACAGGGCCTCTACCGACGTATTGCCGATTGCCACCTTGACGGAGTTGCCAATATCGTCAGGCACCTGCGTGGCGTCGCCCAACGGCATGCGGGCCGTTTGCCAGACCAGGGAATGCAGCATGCCGTGTACGATGGATTGTGTGGCAACCGGCCCCGTGTATTGACCGAGGTCGGACACTCCCTCGATGGCCCAATTCAGGCTGTTCAGTTGTGCCACAAAATCTGCCGTTTGCCCTGAAGCGCTTTGCAGCGGATCGAAATTTGGGTTGGCGTACCAGCCCGCGACTAGGTACGTCAACGCGGTGTTCTCGGGCAGGTTGGCCGCGTCGCTATCGACAAAGCTGAATACGTTTTGCGCCGCTGGCGCATAAGCAGAAAACGTCACGTCGCCGGGACCGACGGCGCGCAGATACATGGTGCCGGTCGCAGCGTTTTCGGTCCAGCTCGCGGTGAGCAGCTGCGATTTGCCGATTTTCGAGACCGCATTCAAACTGGCTAGGTTTTGCGACTGCGGGTCGAGGAAGGAAACTGTGCCGTCGGCCGCATTCAGATAGTCGCTCTCGACAATCCAGGAGGTCGGATCGACCTTGGACATGCCGTTTTGGAACCTGATGACCAGCCAACGGTTAGGCACCTCTGGGAAGCTGATCCTCGCGTCGCTTACTGCAAGGTATTGGATGTTCGTGGTATCTTGCTTGAGTTCGATAAGGTAGTGATGCGCATTTGGCCAGTCGATCACCTGCCAGCCCCTCGTATTCGCGTCTTCCTTCGGCGCCACTGAGACGCCGGTTGCCGCAAGCGCTAGGCTGTTGCGGCTGAAGGCGGCGGCCAGATCGCTGCTGACTACATTCTTGTTCAAGGCATTGACGATGTTGGCTACTGTTCCGGTGACAGTGAATAGGATCGTTCCAGGCCGACCATGCTTCAAGGCCTGCGGCAATTTCCAATGTAAATGGATACCTTGTTTCGGCGCGTCGCCGCCATCCTGGAACGGCGCGGGCGTCGGGCTATCCATGTTGTTCACCAGATGGCTGTAATTGTTCTGCCAGCGTCGGAACTTGGTGCCGTTGAGCACCGGCTGGTTCACCAGCATTGCTCGCAGCGCCATGGGGATCAGAAGTTGGGTTGTCTTTGTCACGGTTTTCACTTGGACGTTTGTGCTTGATTTGTGAATACCAACTGCTCGGGTACTTTGACCAATTGCAGCGCAAACTCCGCCGCATTCAGCGAAGCCTTGCCCAGCTTTGCAGCCAATGCGGCGTTCAAGTGCTTGACGTTCAGTACGCGGTTGGACTGGGCGCCGCGAAAGTCCGCCACAGTATCTAGGGTATAGATCGCGTCGGGCAGCACCTCGCCGTTGCCTAAATCGCGAATGGCGATTTCCAGCGCCTGTTGTGAGGGCTCTACACCGAAGCACAGTCCTTCGCTTGGCTCATCAAACTCGATCCATGCGGGAGCATCGGGGAAAAGGCAGATCAGTACGTTGGACGATAAGCGGTCCAGTCGCAGGAGCTGCATGCGATCGACACCTTGCGGCGCGCCATCGTCATTCTTGCCGACGGATCTGTAGCCTTTGATCTCTATCCCCGGATACTGCGTGAGTACGGCGGAGCGCAACAAAAAGCCGGCGATGACGCCATCCGTTGGATCCTTGTCGGTGGTCGGTAATCCCAGTAGCTTTTCGCGAATGTCCAGGATTAGCTTGTCCAAAGCGTCGCGAATTAGGTTCTTGGTAATCTTGTAGTAGTGGCTATCTTTGGACGATTGAACGCCGATACTCATCGCCCCGTCGATCAGGCTATCCGTCCAGTTCCGATCGAGATAAAAGAAGCGAATCGACTCTATTGGCAGCAGTCGCGTGTCCGCGACCAGATGATCAAAGGGTACGTCATACAACAGCGACGTGTGCGCCAACCATTCAACGATGGTCTGTAGTTCTTGCCCTTCGACGTCATTCAGCAGCGCCGCGACTTGGTCATTTTGTAAAAGCTTTTGCAACTCTTCGACTAATTGCGGCGGTAGTTCCGCATCTGTCGCTGCCGCGTCCGCTGCCGACGAAAAGCTGACGGCATTCGCATTGACGTTGGGCGCGATCAGCTTGGAAAAATCGTTGAGCATAAAATTGAGAAAGCTCTCGGTAATCAACTGATCGTGAAAAAACTGATTGATGTCGCCGTCGTAGGTGTCCAGGAAATTTTGCAATTGGTCTTCCTGCACCAGATTCGCCAATAGATCGATAATGCGGTTCAGCTTGCGTCGCCAGTCCATCAGGCTGGTGGCAAAGGCGCGGTTGCCGAGCGCCATGAGTCTGCCTGTCTGCCAGGCCACCGAATAAGACAAATTAAACAGCCCGGTCTGGGGATCAAAAATCACCGCGTCGGACGCGGCGTTAAACTGCGGCAGGGCGGAGCCACGTGTAAAATTGTCGGGCTTCAGCGGCGACAGGGGGCTGCGATACCAGGACAGGGTTTTGTCCCCGTATAGCGAGTTGTACGCCAACGGCACATAGCCATTCTGCAAAGCTTTGCTAACAATCTTGTTAGGTGAGGCATCGTTCGTCATAACATCAGGCGCGACTGGCATGCGCAGGGTCAGGCCGGTGTTTTGTTCACTGGCGTCGGACATCAAATTCAGCATGAAACTGCTGAAGCTTTCCCCATGGTCAGGCAGGCACGTGAACGACCAGCTATACAGCGAGATCAACCTGACGGTGCTGACGCCCGGTGCGAACGTCGCGCCATCCGCCAGATAGGGTTTAAAGCCCTCAAGCGAGACTAGATGGACGAATTGCCTCGTGGGCCGGTCCGGATTGATGGGAAAGCGGTTGGCGACAATCAGCGAGAACCAGCCCGAATGGGTCATATTCAGGATTTCCTTGTGCTCCATGTTCACCTGACGCACATGCGCCAGGCTGCACAATTCGCTGGTCGCCGGGGCAGCGTTGTCGAGATGGGGCACGAGCGCAAGAAAGATTGAAGTAGACAGATCGATGGTGCGCACGATGTCGCCGTCGCTCTGTCCGTAGTCCAGGTGCGCGATGGATGGGCCGAGTATAGCGCCGGCGTTCAAGTTGCGGACGTCACCGAGCTGGAACGCGGCCGAGAGCGTCAGGGACGGCGCGGCCACGCCATTTTGCGGCACGCTAATTTCGGACCCGTCCAGTACCAGCAGCGCCATCCAGGGAGCGCCGCTGGTGTCGCCCTGTTCTAGCCAATGCTCCCAGGGCAGGGCGCGTTTGTTGAGGACAATTTGGGGCAGACAGTTGTCGAACTTGCCAGTACACCCATCTGCAGGAAACACGGATTGGACGTCGCCTGAGGCCAAGCTGAAACGCGGCGCCTGCACCGAGAAGTTTTGCATGCGCTGTAATGTTTGCTTTTCGCCGCCATAGACTAGATTTTGTAAGAGCGTGACGCTATAGTCGCCTGCCATCAGCGGCGGCACAATCTTGTCGAAGAACTCGATATTGCCAACCGGAAGGTTAGGGCTGCGGCGAATCTGGATTTCGCTGTTCATCTGGTTTCATTCCAATCATGCAAGGGCCAGCGGGCCTATCAAAGGATCAGTGGCAAAGTTCTCGACCGCGCCAAAGCCACTCAGTGTCTCGTCCAATGCGGCAAAACCGGTCAGGGCGGTCAGCGCTGCGGCAATTTGCGCGCGGTTATTCGCGGTTTTGGCGATGGCAGGGTTGATGACCGCGTTGCGGGCATCCGGCATGGCCGTGGCCGTATTCGGTACTGCCGGGGCTGCCGCCGAGATCGGCAGGTACGGCAGGGCAGTGCTGCCTTTGGGGTAGAGGGTGAAATAGGTGAACACCTTAACAATGTCGATCTGCCCAGTATGCGTCGGTTGATAGGTCGCCCGTGCTGACAAGGCTTTTAAACCGACCAGGCATCCGTCGATAAGCTTGCCGTTGGGATCGACATTCGATGGTTGGTCCACCGGGGCGCCCCACAATGCTTGCGGCAACGAACGCGTAAATGGCTGTGGCGGGTTCCAGCTAATCGGATTGCCATCCGCGGACGTGACCGTCACGGTCGCCTCGGAAGAGGTGATGGAGCTGACCCGCATCGGACGAATCGCCAGGGCGCCCGACTGCGATCGCAGCGTCGTGCCGGCCAAGCTGAGCTGTGTCATGGGCACGGCCGACGTCACATCAAAGAAGAACTCGTCCGCGCGTACCAGCCAGCGCACGCTGCCATCGCTGTCCTGTACCTGGTTCAACAGTCCATTGCTCACAGTCAGGTGACACAATTCAGATTGTGTCTCGGTGTTCTGGGCGGCCACTGCCAGCGCCGCGCCAGATGGCGTCGCACCTTGCCTGGGTTGAGCCAACATTCTCTTGAAGTCGCTCCACTCCAGTTTCTGGTGCTCCGTGCTTTCGCTGGCGCCAAACGGCACGCTAAACGAGATGATCCACAGATGGATGTGCACAATACCGCCGGTTGGCGGGCCATGTAGAGCCACCGTCGCACCTAATTCGAAATTCAGAGTCGTGCTCACGAAAAGGAAGTGCACGTGGTAGGACACGCCCACGTCCACGCCGATGCCCGCGGTGAAATAGAAGGGTTTCCAGTAGATCAGGAAATCCGCGTAGGCCGTGTACCAGGCGCGCAGATTGCCGGATTGATAAACGGCTTCCAGCGCGCCGCCAGCCATGATGCACGACGGCGTGAGCGCAAAATACGCGCCACCTTTGATCAGGACTTCGCCCGATACCGGCCAGTTGAAGCCCAGGCGCGAGACGAGCGGATAATAATCGGGCTGCTTAAAGGCGGGGTGGTAACCACCGATGGTAAATACAAAATCACCGGCATGCGCATTGGGGCCGAACCAGCAATAGAAAGCAAACCCGCCTATCAGGTGACAGTTCTGATCGAGCACATAAGAGTTTTGCGAGAGGACGGCTTCGGCCTTGAACAAACCCGCATCAGGCTGAAACACTACTTCGAGATCCAGTTCGACGTAGCCATAGGTGACGCCTGTCGGCGGGAAGGCGCCGTAGGATTTGCCCAAGACCAGGATCTCGAATTCCTTCCCGACCTCCAGCACTGCAACCACATTGGAGTGTATGAGTTCGAACGATGTGAACTGCACGCCGGCGGCAAACCAATATTCGCCTAGGTCAGGCAGGATGTAACTGTTCACCTTAGCCAGTACGCTCTCCAGCTGCGACGCCGCGGGCAGGCCACTGCCCGGCAGGCCCAGCTGGGACGGATCGTTCAAGCCAGAGAGCAACGGGAAGGTGGCGACTTCAGCCACTGTCGGCACTTTGACTGAACGATTGAAGCCAAAGCCCGCCGCCAGGCCGGTGACGAAGAACGCGGGCGGACCGCCAATCGCGTGGTCGAGGAATGCAAAGCCGAACAGCGAATTTTCGGTGTGCCCATTGCTGGCGATCGAGGTAAACGAACCCAGCGCCATGACCGCGAGATCAGGTGTCTTGATCAGCAGCGCGCCGTCGTATTCCGCCTGACCGTCCTGCTCGCTGAACAGCAGGCCGCCTTCGATCGTCAAAGCCGACGTCGAAAATGCCACGTCCAGCCCCTTTAAGCCCATCTTGATGTCGTCGAGGCTGTCCAGGCCAAAGATTGGCACTGTGACCGACAGCCCGCTGAGCTTAATGCTGAAAGATGAGGTGGCCAGCTCCGCATCGAGCAGCACCTGCACATCGTCGTCTATGCAGTTGAAACCGATCCGGCCGATGTGTATTGGACCGATAGATTTTTGAATGTTTATCCAAAAGATGG
Source organism: Mycetohabitans sp. B3 (assembly GCF_021498065.1). Taxonomy (NCBI): domain Bacteria; kingdom Pseudomonadati; phylum Pseudomonadota; class Betaproteobacteria; order Burkholderiales; family Burkholderiaceae; genus Mycetohabitans; species Mycetohabitans sp. B3. The sequence goes on from NZ_JAHLKN010000021.1 coordinate 14,537, forward strand.
ACCCCGGTGGCACGTTTTGTGGCGAAGCCCCATTGTTTGGATTAGCGACCAATCCGGTATTGCCAGGTGTATTCAACGGCGGGTAGGCTGGAATGGGGTTGGTGGAGCCGGACAGCGGCAGTTTCAGCTGGCTGACGGTATTCCTGCCCAGCACCAGTGTGAGTTCCAGCATAAACTGGTCGTTACCAGCCGGATCGGAAGTGCCGCTGACAGCGTGTTCAAACGCCAGCTGGAAGTCTTTCAGTGCGACCGCCGTGTCTGCAAAATCTTGGCTCACTAGCGGCATGTGTCTGGAGAGCACCAGGTCCTCGACCTTAAAACCGCCTTTCACCTTCAAGCCCTGTTCGTTGTACAGTCCGAAGAACAATGTGCCCGGCAGAATAACCGGTGATACTTCGACCGAGGCGATCGCCGTCTCGTCTGCAGAGATCGAGTCGCTAAGGGTTACCATTTTTAAGTTATCCTAATTTTAAATTTCTTGGTTTTTAAAAATTTATGCAGTGTATTTAATCCAGCCGCCCAAGCCGGGCACTCTCGGCATGTTGTTTCCGTCGAGCCAGGGATAAACGGGAGGGCGTCCGGCGTAGACAGTTGCATTCAGGCTCGTCGCCAGTTCTTGACCGAGACTGCAGCAGCCAAGGGGAAGGGCACTGAAGCAAATCATCAACTTCACAATGGGGGTACGAGCTGTTCTGATCGTGTTAAGATAGTTAGTTAAGTATGCTTGACCGGCAAGAAACTGCGCAAAATCAGTCTTATACATAGGGCGTGAGAAATTGACTACATTTCCCAGTAGGTTCATATGGGTCAAGTTAGGAAATACAAAGCGTCCAATGCCGTGTATGCCGATAACAAGATCTGCTCTCCGTGCAGACGCGGGGGGGCCGCCGCTGAGGTCTTCCAGCCAAAAAAGCCTTTCTCGGTGGCCTAAATAACTGTTGTCCATGCCATTGAACTCGCCCCAAGTGACCGCAGCAACGGACAGGCCGCTGCTTGGTACCGCCATGGGATCGTTGAATTGCGTTGCGTAAATACCCGTCGACCAGTTCGGAAGATTAACCGGGAATGCTCCGTTTGGATGGGGTAGTAACGATGCGTTGTCCATTTGAGCAGGCTGAGCACCGGCCAAGGCATTCAGCGCGGTCCGCTGTGCCTCTGCCAGCGACAAAGGAACGGGCAGGCACATCGATCCGCTCAGGCCACCCATGAATTGCAAGCCGCAGCCCATCGCGCCACCGCCGATCCCACCGATTACGCCGGTGGTCAATGCTAGTGGATCGTCGAAATTTAGCTTGCCAGTCTTGGCGTAATTCTTGACGAGGGCCGAGACCACGCCGCCACCGCCGCCGCCCAAAGTCAACACAAAGCCCATCATGATTAGCCTAAGTTTTTGGACTCGCGCCGATGGCGTGGCCCCATGCTGCGCCCATCCAGCGAACAGCTTGTTGCCAATCAACGTGGAAATGAACGCGCCAGAAAATCCGCCGGCAAAACCTGACAGCAGGTCCCACTTGACGTCGCTGGTATTCAGATTCTGCACCATGCCGAACAGGCCTTGAGAGATACTCGCCGCGACGCCGCCGACAGTGGGCGAGGCGATCAATCCAGTGCCGAAACTTAGGACACCGACGACGCCGATAAGTAACGTCACCACGCTCGAGAGCGCCGACGCCACCCCAGCGCGCCATGCAGGCGGTGTCGACGGCGACAGGGCAGCTGGAACCGGTGCCTCGGAAGCCATCATCGTTATGGCGGCAACGGGTTGGGGCACAATAGGGGAAGTCGGTGGTGTGCCATTGATTAACGCAACCAGCGTTGCCGGGGCATTGGTGAATTCGTTGAGACTTTGCTTGTCGGTGAAGACGGCTTGAAACTCGCTTTCTTTGCCCTGCACTTCGAACGCTACAAAGCCAAGCAGCGCCCCCAGGAAAGCAATCAAATCCGCAATCGTGAAGGTTTTGCCAGGGAAATAGTGCGCGTAGAGCGCATTGAAGAAAGCGTTTTGGACTGGCTGTTGAAGATAGGACTTCAACGTTAGTTGGCCTATGAGCGACGAAAGCTGTCCTGAGCTAAAGACCCCGTGCAAGGAGTTCATCGCCTCATCGATCTTGAATAGATTGAAGAAGTCTTCGATCACGCTTGAAAACGGCTGCGATCCAGACACCGCATTCAGCAGATCGGTCACGCCCATGTTCAATAGCGACGCGAGATTGCTGGCGTTTAACAGGGTATTGAACGGCTCGAAAAGCTTGCCCAAGGCTTCTAGCGGGTCAGGGTTGTCGCCGGACACCTGCGCAACAACCGAGGGCGCTAACGCGGCGCCTGCCGACGGCGCTGAAAAGGGGTTCAGATAGCGCTGGACATCAAGCTTTTGCAAAAGCAGCCGCCGGGCTCTCGCGTTCGTGGAACCTGTAGTTGCGCCATTTGCGCTTCCCGTGTTGATCGTCTTGTCTGCGGTCGCCCTTTGTACGCCTTGATTATGCTGCGATATGAACGAGGTTAGCGGCTTATCGAAAATCTTACTCAAGTTTTGCTGCTGGGCTTTTATCTCGGTGCCCAACGCGTTTAAAACCTCCTGGCTTGCCGCCTTTTCGAGCGCAGCTGCCATGTTTGGCAGCTGATCGCACAGATTGTTCAGGAACGTCACGATGGCATCTTTGGCCGCAATCACTTCTGATAAAGGGTTCGAATTACCTGGCGCAGTCATCGAAGTTGCGGCAGCGAGCTGGACTGGCTGCACACGCGGCGTGTTAAGTTGAGCATAATGCAGTGAATTGTCAGCCGTGCTGACCAACACGCCATCGCCCGTGTGCGTGACTTTGCTGATAGGAATAGTGGAGGAGATGAGATTTTGGAAGGCTTTCAGACGCAAGCTCTTGGTGACGACAAGCTGCTGAACGTTGCGCACCAGTGCATGCAGTACTTTTTGGCGCCCGCCATCTGCAACGACGAGACACAGACTGATTGCCTCTGACGTTGGTCCTGGCGCCTGAGTACAAGCGACAACGTTAGGATTTTCAGGCACGAGGCTGATCTGGATTGCTGGAAGGGCTGCATTGACAGGTTGCATCCAAAGATGCCCTTCCTGCGCATTGAAAACGTACTTGCTCGTCTCATCAGCATACACGGCCATAGGTCGCTCTCCAGTGACAGTTGCTGTGCATAAGTTAACTTTAAGTTTGGTTTCACTATGGGTTATTCGCTTGCGTCAAGCATGTATCCTAGACACCGTATGAATGCTGCAGTACATTGCAGCAAGCGAACACAGCGACTGCGAGAGTGGTTCGGTGGTAAGCACACGGCCAATCAAAAATTAGCGATACATAGTCAACTCTCCGCAGAGAATGGATGTATGTCGAACCGTGTCCAGCTATCTAGACACACGCCACTATGGGTATAACGCTAGCTGCCGCGAAATCCATGGGCATTACGTAAGAGGGACGCTCCAATGATGGCGTCAGTCCGTCATTCGATATGGGTGTGTGACTGACTGACGCTAAGCACATTTTCAGCAGGACCATGGCATTCAGTGTAGGTTAACTTCATCGATTAGCAAACTTTTTTAGGAAGCGAATTGCTTCTCGTCAAACTCGGCTGAGCAGGGTAGAAAATTGTCCTAGATTCAAAAAATTGTTGCGGTAGGTTCAACAGGTCGTTGCAACATCTTCTGGTCTAATGCAAATCCAGGAGGTAAGGTAAGTGACCCAGAAAAGATGGGGCCTATCGGCCGCGCAGAAGGCGTTGTTGTGGCAGCGGTGGAAGGAGGGCGAGTCGTTAAGTGATATCGGGCGCTCGCTGGACAAACACGCAGCGTTGATCCATGCCATCGTACGCTTGCGGATAGAGAGGAGATTTCGCGCGGCCTCGGCGCCGGCTATTCGCTTCGCAAGATCGCAGCCAGCCTTGGTAGATCGCCGTCTACGATCAGCAGGGAAGTTGTTCGCCATGGTGGCTTGAGCTTGAAATCAGATCAGGCGACACCTGAAGGCCATACAGTTCCAGCAAATGGCCTTGGATCTCGCGTACACTCATGCCACGCGCATACATGCTGATAACGTGATCGTCAAAACCGGGCAGCCGGCGTTGATATTTACCCACCAATTGTGGCTCGAACCTGGCCTGCCGATCACGGGGGATAGCCAACTTCAGTTCGCCGCTGGGCGTGATCACTGTCTTGGGGCGGGTTCCGTTGCGATGATTGCCATCCTTGCCTTGCTCGACTTCGCTTTCCAGGTGGTGCGTCAGTTCCGCCGCGAGCATGCGCTCAGCCAGTTGCTTCTTCAGTTGCCCGGTTAAGCCCGATTCGCCCAGAATCGACTCGGCATCCTTGCTTTGCACCTGCGCTAGCAGTTGACCAATGAGCTCATCGGGGAACAGCTTCGGCGCCTTCGGGTTCTTACTCTTCTTCACTTTGGCTTCGGTCATAGCACGTTTATTTCCGTTATCGTCTCATGACCTCGACACACTAAAATTCTGACAGGCTCCAATCACCTGGGATCGGGGCATGGAGCTCGCTCAACACAAGAAATTCACGGTGATAATGTTCAGGTCTACTTCTGCGATCCTCAAAGTCCATGGCAGCGCGGCACGAATGAGAACACCAACGGCCTTCTGCTCCAGTACTTCCCGCGAGGTACTAACCTTGCGGGCTACTCGCAGGCAGAATTGAACAAAATCGCCATGCAGTTGAATCAACGTCCGAGAAAAATGTTGGGATTCGCGACGCCAGCAGGTAAACTAAACGCCAGCATCGGTGTTGCATCCATTAGTTGAACCTGCCAGTGCGTTTTTCGCGCAGGCGCAGCTCAAGCGCCGATTCAAGTCCTAAAGGCCTTCGTCGATCCGCATCGCGACACCTTCGGGCTCGAGCCGATCTGCAAGCTGCCCCGTCGGGCTACCGACGCCATACGGCGCTGCTTCGCGACCCGTCGAGACGCTGCGCTCGTGCAAAACGCGATGAGATGCTGCAACCCGAGATCAGGCGTGTTTGGCAAGTCAACATGCAGGTCTATGGCGTGCCAAAGGTCTGCAGACAGATGAAGCGGGGAGGCATTGTGGTGGCACGCTGCACGGTCGAACGACTGATGAGGCTGCAGGCCTTGCGTGGCACGATCCGCGGCAAGCGTGTGCGCACAACGATTCCCGATATGACCGTGCCGCGCCCGCTGGAGCCAGCCAACCGTCAGTACAAGGCTGGCCGAGCGAATTAGCTCCGGGTGTCGGATTCACCTATGTTTCGACATGGCAGAACTGGCTGTACGTGGCGTTCGTGATCAACGTGTTCGCCCGTCGCATCGTTGGCTGGTGCGTCAGTTCGTCGATGACCACGAAATTCGTTCTGGATGCACTTGAACAGGCGTTGTACACCCGCCAGCCGAGCAACGACGGAACACTGGTCCATCATTCGGACTGAACTGGCCTGCAATCCTTTCGTGCAACGCCACTAGCTCGCGCTCCCATCCTTTCACCAGGGTCTTCATCAATCATGCGCCACATAGAATCCTTTCGTGATTTTAATCGATCATAGTTACGGCTGTAGTATTAGAGTCGCTAACGCAACCTGGACGTTTGCCATCGGCGAGCGTGCCGCTGGCTTGCTGCATCCAAACAACAACAGGGCCACCGTTATGCAACACGCGCGTCATAGCTGTCGTAGCGCAGCGGACCCCAGTAAAGAGTCTTGGCAATGTGCTTGGCTGTCTCCCGCGGCAAATCCTGCATGAGGCCGGTATAGCCCCACGCGAGCGCGACACGTTGGATGATGTCAAATATTAGTTCAATTCTCCGAAGTGAGGCCAGCCTAGAAAATTAGGATATAAAAAATGAAAAATTTACACACCACAATATCTTGTGAAAATAGTGCCGATATAAGGATTTTTAATACCGAGAGTAACTGAATTTTACTATAATTCAAAAGCTAAATGCGAGCGGTACAGGGGTAGGAGAAAATAGAGAGTGATTGAATTGAAGTTGGCTTGACATGCTAGTTAGTTGACCTAATATGAAATTACCGTGACAAAATTATTGCACTTGTCGCGAGCTGGCTATGTCAACATAGGCCGGAAAGTGTGAGGAGAATGGCTGCATGTTTATTAATTTGTTTATATTGCATTATTTTTTGCTTGTGTGAAATTTGCAATTAATGAGGAAAATTGGGGTGGCGCCTCGATGCAATTGGAAAATAAATTACAATAATAGCCTCATTTCAGTTGTTGATGGGTATTCTAGATTTCCTCGATTTGTTTTATAAGTTTATTGTTGAAGGGGAAAATTATGAGTTTTTGGTATAGGGTGATTGATAGAAATAAACGTCATCCGTTGCCCAGTACTCGCATGCTGAGACGCGCCAACCCAAATGCTTCACTCTTCTAGAGCGGAAAATCCGTTCATCGGGAATCGTTTGGCTCCACCTATTAATGACTAGGAGAGAGTGACATGTAAAGTTACCTTAAAAAGCGCAAGAGGCCGTACGTAAAAGTGAGGTGTTCAGTGAGTCAGGGGCGGCTTTCAAAGGCGGAGCAAGTTTTTCTGCCGCTTTGTAATAAATTTGGCAACATATACTTGTTCGCTTTTTATGGGATCAATCTTAATTTTTGTGGGAGTTATGTCATGAGTTTCAAAATTATAAGTTTCGATGGGGGTGGCATCCGCGGCTTAATTAGCGCGCTGCTCGTTAAAGATCTTGATGCTAAATTCAATATCATTAATAAATCTGATGGTTTTGTGGGGACTTCTACAGGAGGTCTATTGGCACTTGGTTTGGCTCAGGAAATACATATTATAGATATTATTAATATTTATAAAAATAAGGGAGGTGAAATATTCAAGAATAATAGTAACTGGTGGAAACGAGAAAAAGATTTGACGACAAAATTGGAGAACTCAGGATTATGGCATTGTCGATATGTGAACGATGGTCTAAAAGATGTTGTTCAAGGACTGCTGGGAAGTGCTTTGATGTCATCTGCGAAAACTTTCGTAGCGGTTAACTCGGCTCAATTGTGGGAGAAGGCAAACGATAGCTGGATTCCATGCATGATTTCCAATTGTCAAGGAAATATTTACCGCAGCATCACAATGGCCGATGCAGCATTGGCGACATCGGCCGCACCAACTTATTTTCCACCTTATCATGTAACGGATGATAACCTAGGTTACTTTGTAGACGGTGGTGTTTTTGCCAACAATCCGTCTATAGTTGCTATTTCTGAGGCGCTATATAGCGGAGCCGCTACTGATTTAGGCAGCATTCGCATGCTGTCGCTGGGAACTGGGCGAACGCCGGTTGGAATAAAGCCTGCCGTTTTTGACAAATACGATCCGAACGAGTGGGGTGTTACATACTGGCTATGGCCTGAGTTATGGGAAGAAATTATTCCGCCGGCAGCTCTGTTGAGCCTTACTATGGATGCCACAGCTGAACTAGCAGTACTGCAAGCGGAGCAAATGCTTGGAAACCACTATCAACGCGCAAACTTTATGCTTAGTCAGCCCTACGCCATGGACGACTGGGAGCATGTTGCCTTACTCGAAGAAAAGACAAACCAGTATTTGCACACCCAAGAATGGAACAATGTGTGTAACTGGATTGACCAAAATTGGCAGTAAGCTTCTTGAGAGATGTCACGGATCAATATAATGGGCACCTGATGGAAGTCATAATAACTGGAACGGCGGCTGTGACAGGAGGCGCGACCATATAAGAAATGTCGTATTCGACATCATCACGCCGATCTTGTGCGACCGTTCCTATAGTTTAGTCTCAGTGGCAAGGTGCGTGCGGATTTTCTCGCAGACAGTCCGCGTTTGGGTGGTGACGCCTGCTACGGCATTGCACAGGTTGGTGCCGCAATGTGCCATGTCTCATCACTGTCTTTAAGTGGAAGATCCTGTCCGCCGGTAAGAAGCGCTCGGAGTTAAGGAGGGCAGGCGCCTCGTAGACTGCCCTCCGCCTGATACCATTCTTGAGGATCGGCGAGCCTTCCTGCGTCCTCGGTCTGTTTGGCCGCGCCCCTTGCTCCGCTGGTGGGGCAGCATATAAACGACTTGCGAGCTTTGTGCCGGCGGCGTTCGCTTAGCAGGCGTTATCGGCGACAATGGGCCACCGCTCATGCTGCCACACGGTCACAGAGGGTGAACGGTCATTTTGGCGCCATGAAGGCCCCGTGCAGCCCATTTAAGCCAAACTGAACCCCCATACAGACCAGCATGAAACCCATTACTCGGGAAATAGCATCGGTGCCAGACCTTCCCAACAAATGAAGCACCCGTGATGCGCTGCGCAAAGTCATCCACAGAATCAACGTAAGCGCAATATCGACGGTTAGTACGACGAGGTGATCGATCAGACTATACCCACCCGTTCGGTGGATTGCTGAAGCATCGCTAACAATCATCGCGATCGCGCCTGGGCCAACGGTCACGGGCAAGGTAAGTGGAATAAAAGCCACATTTGCTGGAGGCGTTGATGCTATTTTCTTTTGTGTTTCAATCTCGTGATACTTTGGGAAGAGCATTCCAAAACCAATATAGGTGACAATCATCCCTCCCGCGACACGCATTCCTGGAACTGAAATGCCAAACGCATTCATAATGGCACTACCTGCGTAAAAACAAGCTAGTAGAGATATCAGTACATAAAACGCGGTCAAATTGATCTGTTGATTGCGCTGCGTAGGGCTCATGTGAGCACTCAATCCGAGAAATACGCTAGCGCTGGTAATTGGGTTGATGATTGGTAAAAGCGTTATCAAGCCAATTCCAACATAATTCAGATAGTCACTCATAATGTTGAACTCCTCTTCCATGCGTAGCTCATGCCATTGGTTCCAGGTTGTGGACCGCCTAACCGTTTCCTCGCATATTCCGCGCCTGCTTTCAGAAGCATCGGCTGTGCCACCGGAAAAATACAATGATGAACGGGACTGCCGAGATGTTTCTTGCAGCTTATTTCCGCACATCGCGACGAAATGGACACTGGCAGGGGGCCCGAAATGGGCACTGGCAGGGGGCTGGGCAGTCGCTCGCTGTCGAGCTCCAGTCGCCTAAACCGGTTAAGCTGAAGCTGCGCTCGAGCATGCAGAGGTGGGGCAACAGCACGATGATAAGGATTCTGGTTAAGCATGAATAGTGTCAGCTATGCTGCTCAGTCTGCGTCATATCGCAGCACGCCAAATCCTTTACAGGAACGGCCGCTACGCTATACAAATGGTGATCCAGCCACCAGGATGAATGCTGTGATGCAGCTTACAAGGCACTAGGTTAGCGTAGGGCAGTACATGCGTAGAACTGGTAAGGACAACAGTGAGACATGACTATTTTAAACTACTTAGTATGATAAGCACCAGTCGTGAACAATGGTACATGCGGTTCAAGCTGCGTCCCGATGAAGTTCGACCGTTGCTTTGGAGTGCGCTAGGTCTTTTCTGGTTATCGTTAGCCTATTACCTAATCCGGCCTATCCGTGACACGATGGGCGCCGTGAGCGGCGTGCAAAAACTGACGTGGTTATTCAGCGCCACATTGTTGTGCATGTTGCTTATTTCATTTTTATTTTCAAAATTATTAAACAAAGTTCCTTTGCAGCGTGCAGTTTCGATCAGTTATCGAGTTTGCGTCGCGATCCTTGTAATCTTTGCAATTCTAATGCGATCTTCTGTACCAGAACAGGCATTTTGGATGGAGGATGTGTTTTTCATTTGGGTTTCTGCCTATAGCGTTTTTGCGATGACCCTGTATTGGATGATGACTATCGACAAGTTCAACAAAGAGCAAGGCGGGCGACTTTTTGGAATGGTGTCAGCCGGCGCGAATTTGGGTGCGCTGGCAGGTTCAGGTGTGAGTACTGCGCTGTCAGGCCTGCTTGGTCCAGGGTGGACATTGGCAATTGCAGCAATTTTACTCGAATTAGCGGCTCGCAGTACACTGCATCTTACATCAACGTCAACGGAACTAGATAAGAAACGTAGGAGGATAGCTTATCTGGGTAAGAGGAAGCGTGCCGGCAGCATAACGAGCGGAGTCCAACAGGATGATAATACAAATGTAAACAGCCTTACAAAAATACTTCGCATTGTTCCAGCCCTACGATCTTTCCACGTCGCGGGCCTATGCGTCTACGTTGCTCTCTTGTCGCTAACGTCAACAGCATTGTATTTCCATCAAGCTATAATAATACAAGGTCTAGATATTGATAATAAAGAACGTATTAAATTATTTTCATCGATTGACCTTGCCGTCAACGCTGTCACAATAATAATTCAATTGTTTTTAACTGGTCGCGTAATTCGTTATTTGGGGATTTCTATTGCTCTTGCAATGGCGCCAGTAACAAGCACCATAGGCTTTGGCATGCTTGCCTGGAAGCAGACAGTCGCAACCCTCATTGCATTTAGAATAATTTCTCGTATCATAAATTTTTCAATTACCAAACCCGTTCAGGAAACACTATTTGCAGCTATAGACGAAAAAATAAGATATAAGATCAAGAGTTTTATTGATACAGTAGCTTATCGCTCAGGTGACCAATTGGGCGCTTGGGCCTATGCTGGCATGGGGATGCTAGGCTTATCCATAAGCGCAATTTCTTTTGTAATGGTACCATTGTCAATATTTTGGCTGCTTAACGGGGTTAGGTTAGGGCGCCAATACGCGAGATTGGCAGCGGCACAACCGGATTCCGATTCCTCGTAATGACGTTTAGCGCCACGGCTTGAGTTTGCCGTCCACCACATTCGGTCTAGCTGGCACATCGTCATGGTTATCCGCTCTGTCGTTACCATCGAAGCCTCCGGCACTGGATTTCCAGCCGCAGGCCTCGCATATTCAATGTCACCAGTGCTGCTCGATGTCGATGCATGGCCGGCTCCGTCATCCTACCAGGAACCAGCAAGCATATCGAGGTCCAAACACGACATCTCTTGCAAGGCGATTGTGCGCGGCAAAAGGGTGGTTGCGGACTTATATCCGGACTCGATCGCGGGCGTGCCCGCCGGCCCCGATGGATTTCGCCGCAAAGGTCCTAATCTAATTAGCGGACTCGAGGTCCGAGAAATGTCTCAGGCTTGCCTTTGCACGGTCCAACCTGTCTTGCCATCGTTCAATACACCTGTGCAACCGTGGATAAATAAAAACTACGGGCAATATGTTTCGTGCTTGAGATGACTGATCGTGCACCGTGAATGAGTAGGGTGTGTAAATAGACGTCACCGCGTTTGCTGATGCCACCCAACCGGACTTTGCCGCCTGAGCTGTTCTGCCTCGGCACAAGGCCTAGATAGGCTGCAAATTCACGTCATCAAGCGCCCGTAGCCGCGAGAGCTGATGGCGAAGAACTCGACGTAATGGATCTGAAAAACGCGCTTAGCCAGGTCGATGGCGATCGTCGTGGGCTCCATTGAATCTCTCCTTAACGGAAGAACGCAAAGATGCGATAATTCACGTTATGTAAAATATGGCATTATGTTGTTTAGCCTGGGCTCTGACGGTTGTCATGGACTAACTGGACCAGCAAAGCAAACAGCTGTTCGTAAATCCCTCCAACACTTCGTTTTTCTGCGCTTGGTTATCAAAAAGTGCGTATCGTCAACGTTATACGTTATACAGGCTGCGTATTTCAGGCCATCGTAGACGGTCATTTCAGACGAAGGTAGACGGTGTTTCAGGGCAACGTGGACGCCGTTTCAAAGCATCGT
>NZ_JAHLKN010000022.1:0-52479 GCF_021498065.1 Mycetohabitans sp. B3
CTTTGTCGACACCTATTCGAAGGTGGCATTGGCCAAGCTCTATGATCGCAAGACACCGCTGCCGGCGGCTGACTTACTCAATGATCGTGTTGTCCCATTCTTCGACAGTTTCGGTATCCCGCTGCTGCGCGTGCTCACGGATCGTGGCACCGAATACTGTGGCAACCCCGAGCATCACGAATATGAGCTGTATTTGGCCGTAGAAGACATCGACCATACCCGCACCAAGGCCAAGTCGCCGCAGACCAACGGCATCGTCGAACGGTTGCACAAAACCATGCTCAACGAGTTCTATCGGGTGGTGTTCCGCAAGAAGATCTACGAATCGATCGACGCCTTACAAACCGATCTTGATGCATGGCTCGATCAGTACAACAATGAACGTGAGCATCAGGGGCGATGGTGTTATGGCAAGACGCCCATGCGCACCTTCCTCGATTCACTAGCACTTGCCAAGGAGAAACTCATTCCACATTGACCGCTTCTTTTCTATCGGCTCGACTATCTGTCAGATCAAGTTCCGGCTAATACACATTCTGCTAGCTGCCAGCCATTCTTGCGCTCCACCCCACCCAACAGAGCCTTCAAATAGGCCAGTGAGCGCTGTCGCGATTCCGAACGACTGAACTGACCTGCAATCCTTTCGTGCAACGCCACTAGCTCGCGCTCCCACCCTTTCACCAGGGTCTTCATCAATCGTGCGCCACATAGAATCCTTTCGTAATTTTAATCCATTATAGCTAAGACTGTAGTACTAAGTGGTCAGTGTAATGCCTAATCATCGAGCCTGAGGCGGGTGATCGTCGATACGACGGTGATGAAAAGGCAATTGCGTATCCCACCGATTCGCGCCTGCTCGAACGTTGCGGGGAGCATCTGGTGAAAGCCGCGGCCCGGCACAGGCTGAAGTTGCGGTAGGACTGCAACCGCGAAGCGTCGCGTCTGGTGAGTCAGATCAGCCGCTATACGCATGCGAAGCAATACAAGCGGATGAAGAAAGCGCTATGGGCCTTGCATTCTGCATTCGCGTGTGGGGCGTGTAATGCGTGACGTGGAGCGGCAACCTGGCGCTCGATGGCGCCGTCATCAAAACCGGTGTCGCCGATCCAAGTCTGCTCGTGCATACGGGGCCGGCCGTCGTATTCCTTGACTACAACGACATGGCCGCCTGTATCAATAGCGACGCGCTGTCCGTGGATGAGCACAGTGTGATCGTGCTTCAGCATGCGGGGCCGGTTGAGGCGCCGGGAATGCCCGGGTGGGGACAGTCGCCGTCAAGTTGATCCGGATCCGAAGATTCACTGACGCAGGCCGACCGAGCCGGGCACGCGGATCGCTTGAGCGCCCGGGATATTTTTTCCGGAGCACAAAATGGCTCAACTCATCCAAGAGTTCAAGCAGTTCGCGATTAAAGGCAACGTGATGGATCTGGCCGTTGGTGTGATCATCGGCGGCGCGTTCTCGACGATTGTCAATTCGGTGGTCAAGGACTTGATCATGCCAGTCATCGGTGCCGTTACGGGCGGACTGGATTTTTCAAACAAGTTCATCCGTATCGGACACGTTCCTGCCACGTTCAGGGGCAATCCCGACTCGTACAAAGATCTTCAGGCGGCAGGCGTCGCGGTATTTGGCTACGGGGCATTTATTACTGTGGTATTGAATTTTTTGATCCTGGCGGTGATCGTCTTCTTGCTCGTCAAGGCGGTGAACGAGTTGCGCAGGTTGGATGTGCATAAGGTCGAGCAAACGCCTGCCGCTCCTGCGCCGCCGCCCGAGGATATCCTACTGCTGCGTGAAATTCGTGATGCTCTGAAGCGCAGCGACGGCGGCGGCGTCGATCGCACGTAGGGCGCTCGACGCTCTTGGTCTGGTAACCCCCCCGAAAATCCAGCGGGAACAGAAGTAAAATTTTCTCATTGAGGGAGTTCTACGGTCGCGTTCCTCACAGAGGTGGTATCGGCATAACCAGCCGGAAAGGAAATTCACGTGATCTGCGACAACGTAAGCAGCCGTAAAATCAACGCCGTTTAAACGCTTTTGGCTGACTATACGAACGTCTCGATACATTACACCCCTACGTATTCCTCATGGCTGAATCAGGTCGAAAACTGGTTTGCTCGCATCCAGCGCGACGTTATCACGCGTGGGATACTCACTAGCACACGAGATCTTGATAAAAAGCACGATCGGATACATCGCCTAGAGCGGGCGTTGCTGCCATTGCTCGATCTCGGCCAGTACTTCGTCGATGACGCTCGAAATCAGATCAGGCGACACCTGAAGGCCATACAGTTCCAACAAAATGGCCTTGGATCTCGCGCACGCTCATGCCGTGCGCGTACATGCTGATGACGTGATCGTCAAAACCGGGTTGCCGGCGCTGATATTTACCCACCAGCTGTGGCTCGAACCCGGCCTGCCGATCACGGGGGATAGCCAACTTCAGTTTGCCGCTGGGCTTAATCACCGTCTTGGGGCGGGTCCCATTGCGATGATTGCCATCCTTGCCTTGCTCGACTTCGCCTTCCAGGTGGTGCGTCAGTTCCGCGGCGAGCATGCGCTCAGTCAGTTGCTTCTTCAGTTGCGCGGCTAAGCCCGATTCGCCCAAAATCGACTCGGCATCCTTGCTTTGCGACGGTAATCCAACTGTCGCTCATTTTCGCCAACCTATACTACCAACTGTGCAGCCAGCATGCTCAGCTTGTCAGGGACCGGGGTGCCCAGGTCGGTGGGCAGATCCATGCGGTCGCCAGTCCGCCAAAACCCGTTCTGCGACGCAAGCAAGGCTGTTTACTGCTTTGCAATCTTGATTGGTGACGGTGCAGAAGACCGAAAGAAGAGTGGTCAGCCGGTCTGCGCGCAGCTGCGACTCTTCTGCCTTTCAGCCCGATTTCAGGATCTTGCGGAACACTTCAATTTTCCATCGCGATGCATACCAGTCGAGTTTTTCGATAAACTGCTTGCGAGAAGTGACTGGCAAATTGATGACCAGCTTCCGTTTTATGCGCTTCTTGCTTGTGGGTGCCGCTCGCTCAAGGGCGTGAATCATTTCCCGTTCCAGGGCGGGATGCCGACGTTGCTTGCCCATTGGCGGTAGTACGGTTATGCTGGGCGATATCGAAATCCCAATATTGCCCGCTCAGCTTCGCTGTTCCGGTTATGAACGGTGGCTTGAGACACGCCCTTGAGCTGTACTTCATCCATCTCGTGGGCGATCGTGTGGCTTCTAGTTGCAAGTTTTATTTTATCGTTTCATTCGTTCAAGGCCTGTCGTTTTAAGCAAAGACAATGGACTTGCGTGCACCATGGCGGACGCTTTATAGTGTTTCAATCAGGCGTTAAGCGTTGCGATTACTTGGAACTTGGTAGCGGTTCGTGACAGCTAGACGCGGTGCTTGCAAGAAAGACATTAAACAGGTAACGTCGAGCTGATTGGTCAACGAACGGGTACGTAGCCATGTTGCTAAATAAAAGTGATGTCTGGAGAGAAAAATGAAAAAGGACCCCAGTACCGAACCCAATGATGTCGCGCCTGTGCAACGCACTGGCTTGCCTGGTCCTTTTTAACCGTCTTGTTTGACCGACTGTAATGCCAATTCGTGCACAGCCTCATGCGCGTTATGTTCAGTGTTTCGCTAAAGCTTGACATAAATTGATCGTGGCGTGCTCACTGGCCAGCCAAGTGACACGAACGGCGCACTGACCCGTGCCGATGAGTGGTCCTGATCGCCGCAGTGAATGGTTAAGGTTGAACGCGACGTGTCGTAAAAGCCGTAGTGGTTCCTGAAAAAACGAGAGATTCTGATTGCGTCGTTATATCGATTAGTACATCTATTAAATATCGGGCTGCTCGGTCGCCTGAATTGGAGCTTTGTTATGGATGCTAGTGTCACGCCCGTTACGTATGCGTTATCTACTGCCCAAACGGAGATCTGGCTCGCGCAGCAACTGCATCCAGAGAGCCCTGTCTACAACATTGCGCAGTACACGGTGATCGAAGGCGTGATTGAGCCGGCCGTCTTTGAAGCGACATTGCGTCAAGTCATCGATGAGGCCGATACTCTGCGCTTGCAATTTGTCGACAGCGATGACGGGCTGCGGCAGAGGATTGGTGCACCCGCATGGTCAATGCCGGTGCTGGACCTCACGTCAGAAGACGATCCTCAGGCAGCGGCCCAGGCGTGGATGCAGGCCGATTATCAGCAACCGGTCAATCTGATGCAGGGACCGCTTTTTTGCTATGCGTTGCTGAAAGTGGCGCCCGCGCAATGGATGTGGTATCAGCGCTATCACCATATCATGATGGATGGATATGGTCGGTATCTGATCGCCCAGCGCGTTGCGCACGTATATAGCGCGCTATGCGCGGGAACGGCGCCGGCAGCATGTGATTTTGGTTCGATTCGGCAGCTATTGGAGAGTGATGCGCAATATCAGGCATCTGCCCAACGGGCGCAAGACGAAGCGTATTGGCTCAAGCACTGCGCCAATTGGCCTGAGCCTGTGACGCTAGCAAGCCGCAGCGCTCCGGCTTTCCAGCAGCGGCTGCGTCAGACGACTTACCTGGCCATCCAGGCGCTGGGCGACACTGCGTCGGATGCCCGTCGGCTAGCACAATTTATGACGGTGGCGATGGCCGCGTATCTTTATCGATTCACGGGTGAGCAAGACGTCGTATTGGGTTTTCTGGTCAAGGCCCGCTTCGGTGCCGACCGGCATATTCCTGGTATGAAGTCCAATACACTGCCACTGCGGTTCACAATGCGACCAGGGATGAACCTGTCGTCGTTCATGCAGCAGGCCGCGCAAGCGATGCAAAGCGGGCTGCGGCACCAATGCTGCCCGAGCGAAGCGCTGCGGCGTCAACTTGAGCTGCCGCCCGGGCAGCGGCTGTTTGGTACCACGGTCAACGTGATGCCGTTTGGCCACGAGCTGTCGTTTGGCGGGCATTCATCGACAAACCATAATTTGCTCAATGGTCCGGCCGAGGACCTGATGCTTTGCGTCTATTGGACTCCGGGCAACCATCAACTACGGATTGACTTTGACGCCAATCCTGCCTGCTACACCGCGCAGGCGCTCGATGCACATCAGCGTCGGTTTATCCGGTTTGTGCAGGCGCTCGCTGCCGATGCTGCGCAGCCGATTGACAGTATCGATCTGCTCGACGCTGATGAGCGGCATCGGCTGTTGGTCGAGTGGAATGCGACAAAACAAGACTATCCATCGCACTGGTGCGTGCACCAGCTATTCGAAGCGCAGGTCGAGCGTACCCCTGAGGCGCCAGCGCTGGTGTTTGAAGCGCAGACACTGAGCTATGCGCAGCTGAACGCACAAGCCAATCGCCTCGCGCACCAGCTCATCGAGTTAGGCGTCAAACCGGACACGCGCGTGGCGATCTGTGTGCAGCGCAGTCCCGCGCTGGTCGTGGGGGTGCTGGCGATTTTGAAAGCCGGGGGCGCATATGTGCCATTCGATCCGAGTTATCCGGGTGAGCGCTTGGTGCACATCCTCACCGATGCGGCACCGAGCATTGTGCTGGCGGATGCGGACGGACGTGCTGCATTGGGCGACGCGGCGCTAGCCGAGCGCACGGTGCTTGATCCGGCGACCCTGCCGGCGTTGCCGGACACGAATCCGTCGGTAGCCGAGCTGACGGCCCGGCATCTGGCATATGTGATCTATACGTCTGGCTCCACCGGTATGCCGAAGGGTGTGATGATTGAACATGCTCAAGCAGTCAATTTTTTGCATTGGGCGCTGCAGACGTTTACGCTATCAGAGACGTGGCACACACTGTTTGCGACATCAATTAATTTCGATCTTTCGGTCTTCGAGTGTTTTGTGCCGCTCGCGCAAGGCTCAACTGTGCACCTGGCTGACGATGCACTGGCTTTGATGCATCATGCTCAGCCAGTCAGCGTAATTAATACCGTGCCTTCTGTGCTACAGTCCTTGCTGGTGCATCGAGCGAGCTTAGCTTCGGTGACCACAATCAATTTGGCGGGAGAGCCGCTGACCGCACGCTTAATCAAGCAGATTTTTGAACAGACGCCGGTTAAGCGACTGTGTAATCTTTATGGACCTTCGGAGTGCACTACCTATTCGACTTGGCACTCGATGTATCGTGGCGAGCCATGCATTGAAAGCATCGGTCGCCCGATTGCCAATACACGTATTTATCTGCTCAATACTCACTGCCAGCCGGTGCCGCTGGGCGCGGTCGGCGAGTTGTATATTGGCGGCGCGGGTGTAGCACGTGGTTACTTGAACCGGCCGGAGCTGACCGCTGAGCGCTTTGTGCGCGATCCGTTCGTGGGTGAGACGGATGCGCGGATGTATAAGACCGGGGATCTGGCGCGTTACTTGCCTGACGGCAATTTGGAGTTCCTGGGCCGCACCGATGATCAAGTCAAGATTCGCGGCTTTCGCATTGAACCCGGTGAAATTGAAGCATGCCTCACGCAACATCCGCAGGTGCGTGAGGCGGTCGTGCTTGCACAAGGCGACGGCAATGGCAAGCGTCTGGTCGCGTATGTGGTCGCTGAAGCCGATGGGCACTTGGCCAGTACATTGCACACGCATGTGTCGGCGAGCTTGCCCGAGTACATGGTGCCCAGCGCGTTCGTGCAACTTGACGCGTGGCCACTGACACCAAACGGCAAGCTCGATCGGCGTGCACTGCCTGCGCCAGATGCTGACGCGTTCGTGCATCAGGCGTACGAGGCGCCGCAGGGCGAGTTCGAGACGACGCTGGCTAAAATTTGGACCGAGTTGCTGGGTATCGAGCAAGTGAGCCGGCATGATAGCTTCTTTGCGCTCGGTGGCCATTCGCTGCTCGCGGTGCAATTGATCGAGCGTCTGCGGCGTCGGGGAGTCGGCTTGTCGGTGCGTGCGCTGTTTGACACACCGGTGCTTATGGCACTGGCCCAGACGCTGGGCCAGCATCGTGAAGTGGTCGTGCCGCCCAACGTTATCACGCCGACCACCACCGCGCTGACGCCCGAAATGCTACCGCTTATTGAGCTGACGCAGGCCGAGATCGATCGGGTTGTTAAACAAGTGCCCGGTAGCGTCGCAAATATCCAAGATATCTATGCACTGTCGCCACTGCAAGACGGCATCCTATTTCACCATCTGCTCGTCAGCGATGGTGATCCGTATTTGCTGATCACACAATTGGCTTTTGACACTCGAGCGCGGCTCGATCAGTATCTGGATGCGCTCCAGCAGGTCGTGAATCGCCACGACATTTTGCGCACTGCGTTGGTATGGGAAGGCCTATCCACACCCGCACAGGTTGTCTGGCGGCATGCGTCGCTGTCAGTGACCAAGCTCGCTCCAGCCTCCGTCGATGGACCGATTGCTGAGCAGTGGGCACGGCGCTTCGATCTTCGCCACGCTCGGCTGGACCTGACGCAGGCGCCTTTACTACGTTTGGCGGTTGCCCAAGACACCGATGGTCGCTGGATGCTGATTCAGCTGATGCACCATTTAATTGGTGATCACTCGACGCTGGAAATGATGCACTCAGAGGTGCAGACGTTCATCGCAGGTGAGGGCAGGAGTTTACCACCGGCGCAGCCATTTCGTAATTTGGTCGCACAGGCGCGCTTGGGCGTCAGTCAAGCCGAACATGAGCGTTTTTTTACCGATATGCTCGCGGACATCGACGAACCGACACTGCCGTTTGGCTTGGTGCATGTGCATCGTGACGGCACACAGGTAAGCGAAGCGCATCGGCTGCTGCCGCAGGTATTGAACGATCGAATGCGCGCTCATGCCAGACGCCTGGGCGTGTGCTTAGCGAGCCTGTGCCATCTGGCATGGGCGCAGGTGCTCGCACGCGCGAGCGGCCAGCAGCGTGTGGTGTTTGGCACGGTGCTGTTTGGGCGGATGCACGCTGGGAGCGGGGCCGATAGCGCAATGGGGCTCTTTATCAATACGTTGCCGCTGCGCGTGGACCTGGATGACAGTGTGCAGGCGAGCGTGTGCGCCACGCACGCGCGGCTGGCGGCGCTGCTCGAGCATGAGCATGCGTCGCTGGCGCTCGCGCAGCGCTGCAGTGGCGTGCCGGCGGGCACGCCACTGTTTAGTGCGTTGCTCAATTACCGACACAATGCGACAGATGCAGGCAGGCGCAGCCTGCTAACGGGTGTCGAACTGTTGGGTGTGCAGGAGCGCACCAATTACCCACTCGCGCTGTCGGTCGAAGATGATGAGCAGACGTTGGGGCTGACCGCCCAGACCGTGCAGCCGCTAGAGCCCGAGCGGGTATGCGCATATATGCAGCAGGCGCTGCAAAGTTTGGCCGACGCGCTCGAGGCGACGCCCGACACCCCGGTGCAGCAGTTGCAGATGCTGCCCGAGGCCGAGCGCCAATTGCTGTTTGACACGTGGAACGCGACGCAGCGCGAGTATCCATCACATCGGTGCGTGCACCAGCTATTCGAAGTGCAGGTCGAGCGCACACCCGGGGCGCCGGCGTTGGAGTTTGAAGCGCAGACACTGAGCTATGCGCAACTGAACGCGCAAGCCAATCGCCTCGCGCATCGGCTCATTGAATTGGGCGTCAAGCCGGACGCACGCGTGGCGATTTGTGCCGAGCGCTCGCCGGCGATGGTCGTGGGGCTATTGGCGATTTTGAAAGCGGGTGGGGCGTATGTACCGATCGACCCAGCCTATCCGAGTGAGCGCTTGGCGCACATCCTCGCCGATGTGGCATCCAACATTGTGCTGGCCGATGCGGCCGGGCGCACTGCGTTGGGCGAGGCGGCGCTGGCCGAATGCACGGTGCTTGATCTGGCCACCCTGCCGGCGTTGCCAGATACTAATCCATCGGTAGCGGGCCTGACGGCCCGGCATCTGGCGTATGTGATCTATACGTCTGGCTCGACCGGCACACCTAAAGGCGTGATGGTGCCGCATCATGCGGTTGCGCGGCTGGTCATCAACAATGGCTTTATTGCCATTGACACTGATGATCGTGTGGCGTTCGCAGCCAACCCGGCTTTCGACGCAAGCACGTTTGAAGTGTGGGCACCGTTGCTCAATGGAGGTTGCGTTGTCATATTCGATTCGAACACGGTGCTCAACCCATGCCTTTTGGAGGAGGCGCTTTCGCGATATCAGGTAACCACGCTTTTTCTAACGACCGCGCTATTTAATCAGTTGGTCCCGGTAATGGCTCCGGCTTTGGCACGATTAAAATATTTGCTTTGTGGCGGAGAAAAGGAGAACCTAGGATCTTTCGCGCAACTGCTGGAACAGGCCGGGCCAAGCCATTTAATTCACTGTTATGGGCCGACCGAGGGCACGACTTTTTCAACAACGTTTGAGGTAACTGAACTTAGCGATCAGTCTGAACGCCTACCGATTGGCCGGCCAATTGCAAACACGCGCGTTTATTTGCTTGACGCGCACAACCAGCCGGTTCCGCTCGGTGCGGTCGGCGAGTTGTATATTGGTGGGGCCGGTGTAGCGTGTGGCTACCTAAATCGACCGGAGCTGACCGCTGAGCGCTTTGTGCGCGATCCGTTTTCTCGAGAGCCCGGCGCGCGAATGTACCGCACGGGTGACCTGGCCCGTTACCGGCTCGACGGCAATCTGGAGTTCTTGGGCCGTAACGATGATCAAGTCAAGGTTCGCGGCTTTCGCATTGAACCTGGTGAGATTAAAGCGTGCCTGACGCAACACCCGCAGGTGCGCGATGCGGTGATGCTGGTCACGGGCGAAGGCCAAGATAAGCGGCTGGTTGCCTATGTGGTGGCTGAGCCCAATGAAGCGTTAGCGGGGATTTTGCGCGCGCATGTAGCGACGAGTTTGCCCGAGTACATGGTGCCCAGCGCGTTCGTGCGGCTTGACGTGTTACCGTTGACGCCCAACGGCAAGCTCGACCGGCGTGCCCTGCCCGCACCGGATGACGACGCGCTGGCACATCAAGCGTATGAAGCGCCGCAAGGCGAGCTTGAATGCATGCTCGCGGCGATTTGGGTCGAATTGCTTGATGTGGAGCGGGTAGGCCGGCATGATAGCTTTTTTGCGCTTGGTGGCCATTCACTGCTCGCGGTACGTTTGATGAATCGGGTGGCCGCACTCGGTATGCCATTGCCGCTCGCGGCGCTGTTTGCCGCGCCTACGCTGGCTGGGCTGGCTGCCGTGCTCAGTTCGCAATGCACGTCAGACAGTAGCGTATCGTCGGCGATTACGCCCGTATCGCGTGACAGAGCATTGCCGCTGTCGTTTGCGCAGCAACGGCTATGGTTCCTCGCGCAGCTCGACGGGGCGAGCGACGCTTATCATATACCGCTTGCGCTGCGTGTGCGGGGGGCGATAAATCAGGGCGCATGGCAGCAGGCGCTGAATGCGCTCTTGGCGCGTCACGAAGCGCTGCGCTCGGTGTTCATCAGCGTTGACGGTCAGCCGCAGGTGCAGCTGCTGCCCGCCGAGACGGGCGTGCCGATGACTTGGCATAATCTGCGCGGCTTGCCCGACGCGGATACCCAGCTAGCCCGGCTTAGCGCGAGGAAAACACAGGCGCCGTTCGATTTGGCATGTGGCCCGCTGATGCGCGCCTGCGGCATTCAATTAACCGATGACGAGCACGTAATGCTGCTCGTGCAGCACCATATTGTGTCGGATGGCTGGTCGATCGGCGTGATGGTGCGCGAACTGAGCGCGCTGTACCGTGCAGCTTGTGAGGGCCAGGCTGATCCGTTGCCACCGCTGTCGATCCAGTATCCGGACTATGCAGCCTGGCAACGGCAGTGGCTTTTGGGTGAGCGGCTGCAAGCGCAAAGCGATTACTGGCGTACGAAGCTCGCTGATGCGCCGGTACTGCTGGAGTTGCCCACTGATCGGCCTCGTCCGGCGCAGCAATCGTTTGCCGGCGCGCAGGTGCCGATTCGTATCGATGCCCAAACCACGGGGGCGCTGAAGCGCGTGAGCCAAGCGCACGGCGCAACGCTGTTCATGACGGTGCTCGCGGCGTGGAGCGCAGTGCTCGCGCGGCTGTCGGGGCAGGATGATCTGGTCATTGGCATACCGAGCGCCAATCGCAATCACTATCAAATCGAGCCGTTAATTGGCTTCTTCGTCAATACGCTCGCATTGCACGTGGATTTGTCCGGCGAGCCCAGTGTGACGCAGTTGCTCGAGCGGGTGCGGTGTACAACGCTGGACGCGCAAGCGTATCAGGATTTGCCATTCGAGCAAGTCGTCGAAATCGTGCAGCCGCCGCGCCGGCTCGAGCATACGCCGCTGTTTCAGGTGATGTTCGCGTGGCAGGACAGCGAGATCGCGGCTTGGGACTTGCCCGGCCTGACTGTGCAACCGATGGAGCTGGACTATGACGTCGCCAAGTTTGATCTGGAGTTAGGTCTGTACGAGGCGGGCGAGGAAATCGTCGGCAGTCTGGGCTATGCGACGGCGTTATTTGATCGCGTGACGATCGAGCGGCATGTCGGGTATCTGCAGGCGATGGTGCAGGCGATAGCCGCTAGCGGACAACAGCCTGTCGCCCACGTCGAGCTGCTCGCGCCGACTGAGCGAACTTTACTGCTTAACACGTGGAACGCGACGCAGCGGGACTATCCGGCGCATCAATGCATCCATCCATTGTTCGAAGCGCAGGCGGTGCGCACACCGGAGGCGATGGCCCTGGTCTACAAAGACCAAACGCTCAGCTACACAGAGCTCAATGCGCAAGCTAACCGCTTGGCACACCAGCTGATCGAACTTGGCGTGAAGCCCGATGCGCGGGTGGCGCTATGCGCTCAGCGCAGCCCGGAAACGGTCGTGGGTATGCTCGCCACGCTCAAGGCCGGCGGCGCGTATGTGCCGCTGGATCCCACCTATCCGGCAGAACGCCTGGCTTATATGGTGGCAGATAGTGCCCCTGCAGTATTGCTCAGCGTGGGGACACCGCCTGCCGCGGTAACGCAAAGCTTAGGCGCGGGGGTGCCGGTACTGGATCTACACGCTGATGCAGCGCAGTGGGCACATCAAAGCGAGCACAATTGTGATACGTACGAGTTATCACTGAATGCACAGCATTTGGCCTATGTCATTTATACCTCAGGTTCTACAGGCCAGCCTAAAGGGGTCATGGTGACACACCACAGCTTGGTCAACCTGGTGACAGCGATGGTGCGCAGCCTTGGCTTAACTGCGCAAGACAGGATGTTGCAATGTTCGTCTTTGTCCTTTGATGCGTCAATTGGGGAAATGTTCGTCACGCTCACTCAGGGTGCGACATTAGTGCTACGCACTGATGCTTGGTTAGCCGGGGCTCAGTCATTTTGGGCGCTTTGCCAGGCTAACCGTGTCAGTGTAACGGATTTACCTACCCAATTCTGGACACAACTGATCCAGGAAAAAATTCCTCTCCCCAACAGTGTACGTGTGGTCATGATTAGTGGGGACGCGTTGAGCGCATCAGCACGTGAGGCTTGGTTTGCCGGCGATGGACACCGGCCGCGTTTGCTGAACGTTTATGGCCCGACCGAGACGACGATCACCGCGACTGTGCATGAGGTCACCGACGACGAAAGTAGCTGGCGTACGATTGGGCGGCCCATTGACAACATCCGGCTCTATATTCTGGATGCGTATCAGCAGCCCGTCCCGTTGGGTGCGGTCGGCGAGCTGTATATTGGCGGTGCGGGCGTCGCGCGCGGTTACCTGAACCGACCGGAGTTGAGCGCCGAGCGCTTCGTGCGTGATCCGTTCTCGACTGAACCCGATGCGCGGATGTACAAGACAGGCGATTTGGCCCGCTACCAGCCCAACGGTAACTTGGAGTTTCTGGGCCGCAACGATGATCAGGTCAAGATTCGCGGCTTTCGCATTGAGCCCGGTGAGATTGAGGCGTGCTTGGCACAGCACCCACAGGTACATGATGCGGTGGTGCTCGCACAAGGCGAAGGTAACGACAAGCGCCTGATCGCGTATGTGGTCGCTGAGGCGGGTGAATCGCTGGCTAGCGTATTGCGCGCGCATGTGGCCTCAGCGCTGCCCGAGTACATGGTACCCAGCGCGTTCGTGCGGCTCGATGCGTTCCCCTTGACGACCAACGGTAAGCTCGATCGTCGTGCGCTGCCGGCACCGGATGCGCAAGCATTCGCGCATCAGGCATATGAGGCGCCGCAAGGTGAGCTCGAGACCACGCTGGCTCAAATCTGGGCCGAGTTATTGGGTGTCGAGCAAGTGGGCCGTCACGACAGTTTTTTTGCGCTTGGCGGCCATTCGCTGCTTGCGGTGCAGTTGATTGAGCACCTGCGGCGTCGGGGCTTAAGTATGTCGGTGCGGGCGCTATTTGAGGCACCGACACTCAGTGCGTTGGCGCAGACGTTGGGCCAGCGCCGTGACGTGGTGGTGCCGCCCAACGTGATCACGCCCGACACGACTGAGATTACGCCGTCGATGCTGCCACTCATCGAGCTGACACAGGCTGAGATTGACCACATTGTCAAGCAGGTGCCCGGTGGCATCACGAATCTCCAAGACATCTATGCATTGTCGCCGCTGCAGGACGGTATCCTATTCCACCATCTGCTGGCCACCGAAGGCGATCCTTATTTGCTAATAATGCAGTTCGCCTTTGATAGTCGTACGCGGCTCGATCAGTATCTGGATGCTGTCCAGCAGGTCATCCACCGGCATGACATTCTGCGCACCGCGTTTGTGTGGGAAGGTGTGTCTACACCTGCGCAGGTGGTCTGTCGTCATGCGCCATTGTTGGTGACCGAGCTCGTGCTGGAGACCACTGACGGGCCGATTAGCGAACAATTGGCCCGCCGCTTCGATCCGCGTCACACTCGGATGGATTTGGCGCAGGCGCCGCTGCTGCACTGTGCGGTTGCGCAGGACACTGATGGCCGCTGGCTGCTCGTCCAGCTGCTGCACCATCTGATTGGCGATCACTCGACTGCTGAAGTCATGCATGCGGAGGTAAAAGCGTTTATTGAAGGCAGGGGCGAGGCGCTGTCGGCGGCCCAACAATTCCGTAGTCTGGTCGCACAGGTGCGCTTGGGCTTCAGCCAAGCCGAACATGAGCGTTTTTTCACCGGCATGCTTGCTGACATCGATGAGCCGACGTTGCCGTTCGGTCTGGCACAGGTGCATCATGACGGCAGACAGGTAACTGAAGCGCGCCACAAGTTACCTTCAGCATTGAACGATCGGCTGCGCGCGCATGCGAAGCGCCTGGGCGTGAGCTTGGCGAGCCTGTGCCATTTGGCGTGGGCGCAGGTGCTCGCACGCACGAGTGGCCAACAACGTGTAGTGTTTGGCACCGTGCTGTTTGGGCGGACGCACGTTGGTAGCGATGCGGATAGCGCGATGGGGCTCTTTATCAATACGCTGCCGATGCGCGTGGATTTGGACGGTAGTGTTCAGGCGTGTGTGCGGGACACGCATAGGCGGTTGGCGGCGCTGCTGGAACACGAGCATGCGTCATTAGCGCTCGCGCAGCGCTGCAGTGGGGTGCCGGGGGGCACGCCGCTGTTTAGTGCGCTGCTCAATTACCGGCACAATGCGATGGACTCAAACGAGCGCAACACCCTCCCGGGTGTGGAGCTGCTGTACGCCGAAGAGCGTGACAATTATCCGATCGGGCTATCGGTCGAAGATTTTGGGCAAGCGCTAGGGTTGACGGCGCAAATCGTTAAGCCACTAGACCCTAACCGAGTGTGCGCATATATGCAGCAGGCGCTGCAGAGCCTGGCTGAGGCGCTCGAAGCAGCGTCCGAGCAGCCGGTTAGAGAATTGGAAGTATTGCCCAGCGAGGAGCGTAACTTACTGATTCAGACGTGGAATGCGACACAGTGCGGTTACCTGCCGCACTTGTGCGTGCACCAGCTATTTGAAGCACAGGTTGAGTGTACTCCTCAGGCGACGGCGCTGATATTTGAAGAGCAGACACTGAGTTATGCAGAATTAAATACGAGAGCAAACCGCTTGGCGCATCGGCTCATTAAGCTGGGCGTCAAGCCGGACACACGGGTGGCAATCTGTGTCGAGCGCTCGCCGGCGATGGTCGTAGGGCTATTGGCGGTTCTGAAAGCCGGCGGCGCGTACGTGCCGCTCGATCCCAGCTATCCGAGCGAGCGCTTGACTTATATGGTGACAGATAGCACGCCCACAGTATTGCTCAGCAGTGGCACACCGTCTGCCGCAGTGACGCAGGGCTTGGGAAATGGGGTACCGATACTCGATTTACAGACTGACATAGCGCAATGGGCGCATCAAAGCGCGGAGAATCCAAACGCATACGAATTGTCGTTGGATGCACAAGACCTGGCGTATGTAATCTACACATCAGGTTCCACAGGACGTCCCAAAGGGGTGATGGTGCAACACCAAGGTGTCGTGAACCTAGTGACAGCAATAGCACGTGAGCTTGACATGACTGCGCAAGACAAGATGTTGCAATTTGCGCCGCTGTCGTTTGATACGTCGATTGAGGAAATCTTTACGCCTTTGACACGAGGGGCGGCACTCGTGCTGCGCACGGATGCTTGGTTGGCTGGAGCCGAACCATTTTGGTCGCTTTGTGCCGCTCACCATGTCAGCGTGGTGGACTTGCCGGTGCAGTTCTGGACACAGTTGGTTCAAGAAGCGGCTCCTGTGGCAAACAGCGTACGCGCAATTCTCATTGGGGGAGATGCGTTGAGCGCGTCAGCACGCGATGCCTGGTTTTCTGGCGAAGGCCATCGCCCCCGTTTGTTGAACGCTTATGGTCCGACCGAAACGACGGTCACCGCCACCATACATGAGGTCGCGGATAACAAAAGTAGCTGGTGCACGATTGGCCGGCCCATTGACAATACCCGGCTATATATCCTGGATTCGCACCAGCAATCGGTGCCGCTGGGTGCAGTCGGCGAGTTGTATATCGGTGGCGCGGGGGTGGCACGCGGCTATTTGAACCGGCCCAAATTGACCGCTGAGCGCTTCGTGCGCGATCCGTTTGCAAACGAGCCGAATGCGCGGATGTACAAGACGGGAGACTTGGCACGCTACCTGCCTGATGGCAATTTGGAATTCTTGGGTCGCAATGACTATCAAGTCAAGATCCGGGGCTTTCGCATTGAGTTAGGCGAGATTGAGGCGTGCTTGGCCAAGCACGCGCAGGTGCATGAGGCGGTGGTGCTGGCCATGGGCGAGAGCAGTGCCAAGCGCTTAGTGGCGTACGTTGTGGCGAAGGCGGATGAGCAACTGGCCAATACGTTGCGCACGCATGTGGCGTCAGCGTTGCCCGAGTATATGGTGCCCAGTGCGTTTGTGCGGCTGGACGCGTTTCCGTTGACTCCGAACGGCAAGCTCGATCGACGTGCACTGCCCGAACCGGATGATGTGGCGCTGGCGCATCAAGTGTATGAAGCGCCACAAGGTGAGCTTGAGACGACGCTCGCGGCGGTCTGGGCCGAGCTATTGGATGTCGAACGTGTGGGTCGGCACGACAGCTTCTTTGCGCTCGGCGGCCACTCGCTGCTCGCGGTGCGCTTGATTGAGCGTCTGCGACGTCGGGGCTTGAGCATGTCGGTAAGGGCGCTATTTGAGGCACCGACGCTCAGTGCGTTGGCGCAGACGTTGGGCCAGCATTGTGACGTGGCGGTGCCTGCGAACGCGATCACGCCCGACACCACTATGATTACGCCATCGATGTTGCCGCTCATTGAGCTGACGCAAGCGGACATCGATCGGATCGTCGAGCAGGTGCCCGGTAGCGTAGCCAATATCCAGGACATTTATGCCCTGTCGCCATTGCAGGACGGCATCCTGTTTCATCATCTGCTGGCCACCGAAGGCGATCCCTATTTGCTGATCACACAGTCCGCTTTTGATAGTCGTGAGCGGCTTGACCAGTATCTGCACGCGCTGCAGCAGGTGATCGATCGGCACGATATTTTGCGCACCGCGTTCGTGTGGGAAGGCGTGTCGATGCCCGCGCAAGTGGTGTGGCGCCACGCGCGGCTGCCGGTGACCGAACTGACGTTCGATCCGGTCGATGGACCGATCGCCGAGCAGTTGGCGCAGCGTTTCGATTCTTGTCACACGTGGCTGGATCTGACGCAGGCGCCGCTGCTGCACTGTGCGATCGCACAGGACAGCGATGGCCGCTGGCTGATGGTCCAGCTGTTGCACCACCTGATTGGCGATCACTCGACTGATGAGGTGATGCATACCGAGGTGCGAGCATTCATGGCAGGCCAGGGCACGATGCTGCCTGCCGCACAACCATTCCGCAACCTGGTTGCACACGCAAGACTGAGCATCAATCAAGCATCGCACACCCGTTTCTTTACTGACATGCTCGCGGACGTGTCGGAGCCAACATTGCCGTTTGGACTCACCGACGTGTATGGCGACAACGCTCGGGGCACTGAAGCACATCGAAGGCTGCCGCAAGCGTTGAACGATCGGCTGCGTGCACACGCTAAGCGATTAAGCGTGAGCTTAGCCAGCCTGTGTCACCTGGCATGGGCGCAGGTGCTTGCGCGCGCAAGCGGTCAACAACGGGTCGTGTTCGGTACGGTGCTGCTAGGGAGGATGCAAGCGGACGGCGCAGATTGGGCGCTGGGGTTATTCTTAAATGTCCTACCGCTGCGCGTGGACCTGGATGGTAGCGTGGAGTCGAGTATATACGCCACGCACACTCAACTGGCGGCATTGCTCGAACATGAACATACGCCACTGGTACGCGCGCTGCGCTGTAGTGGCGTGCCCGCCAGCTTGCCACTCTTTAGTGCGTTGTTGAATTACCGGCATAATATTCTTTCGACAGACGACAGCAAAACATTGGCTGGCGTTCAATTTTTTGGGGCACGAGAGCGAAGTAACTATCCCCTGGTATTGTCGGTGGAAGATTACGGTACCGCGCTCGGGCTGACCGTGCAGATCGTACAACCGGGCAATCCTGATCGAGTGTGTGGTTACATGCAGCAGGTGCTTGAGAGCTTGGCTGAGGCACTGGATTGCATGCCCGATCAGCCCGTCCAGCAGCTAAAGTGGCTGCCTGACATCGAGCGCGAACAATTGCTTTGGACATGGAACGCGACACAGCAAGCATATCCAGCCCACCTGTGCATTCACCAATTGTTTGAAGTACAGGTAGAGCGTACGCCAAATGCAACGGCGCTGGTCTATGAAGACCAGATGCTAAGCTACGCGCAGCTCAATGCACAGGCTAACCGACTCGCGCATCAGCTGATCGAGTTGGGCGTGAAGCCTGATGAGCGGGTAGCGATCTGTGTGGCACCAAGTCTCGCAATGGTGGTGGGACTGCTGGCGACCTTGAAAGCAGGCGGTGCATATGTGCCGCTGGACCCTGCGTATCCGGGCGCGCGGCTTGTGCATCTCCTGCACGATGCGGCGCCAGAAATCGTGTTGGCCGATGCGGTGGGCCGCGCCGCGCTGGGTGAGGCGGCGCTTGTGTCCCGCACGGTGCTTGACCCGAACACATTGCCGGAACAGGCGGACACGAATCCATCAGTGCCGGAGCTCACCGCCCGTCATCTCGCGTATGTGATTTATACATCCGGTTCGACTGGCACGCCCAAGGGTGTAATGGTTGAACATCGCGGCGTGATGAATCTCGTGCACGCGCAGATTGCCCGATTTGAGGTGCACGCGGCCAGCCGCGTATTGCAGTCTGCGTCATTCAGTTTCGATGCGAGCATCTCCGAGATTCTGATGGCGTTCGGCAGCGGTGCGACATTGTATCTGCCGCCCAATACAGCCCGTTGGGATCAACACGAACTTTGGACTTATTTAAAAAGCCACGCGATCACGCACGTGACGTTGCCCTCCGCGCTGCTTCAGCATAGCCAGGCGCTGCCTATCTTAAGTACACCCTTAACGCTGATTCTCGCGGGCGAAGCACCTAGTGTGGCATTGGTGCAACATTTAAGCCAATACTACACCATCTTCAATGCGTATGGCCCGACGGAAGCAACGGTTTGCGCTACTGTATGGCGAGGCGGGCGGGATATGAACGGCAATGTTGTCCCGATCGGTCAACCGATTACGAACACACGGATTTATTTGCTGGATGCCCATAGCCAGCTTGTACCGTTAGGCGCGGTTGGTGAGTTGTATATTGGCGGAGCGGGGGTCGCACGGGGCTACCTGAACCGCCCCGAGTTGACCGCCGAGCGCTTTGTGCCGGATCCGTTCTCCGATGACGCGGGTGCACGGCTGTATAAGACCGGGGATGTGGCGCGTTACCGCCCGGACGGCAATCTGGAGTATTTGGGGCGCAACGATGAGCAAGTGAAGATCCGTGGCTTTCGGATTGAACCCGGTGAGATCGAAGCGTGCTTAACGGCGCACCCGCGGGTGCGTGATGCGGTGGTGCTGGCAACCGGTGAGGGCTCGGCTAAGCGGCTGGTGGCGTATGTGCAGGCCGAAGCGGACGAGCAACTCGCAAGCACGCTGCGTGCGCACGTGGCCGCAATATTGCCCGAGTATATGGTGCCCAGCGCATTTGTGCGGCTCGACGCGTTTCCGCTGACGCCCAACGGCAAGCTCGATCGGCGCGCGCTGCCCGCACCGGATGACGAGGCGCTGGCGCACCAAGCGTATGAAGTGCCGCAGGGCGAGCTCGAGACGACACTCGCGTCGATCTGGTCCGAGCTGTTGGGTGTGGAGCAGGTGGGCCGACACGACAGCTTCTTCGCACTGGGCGGCCATTCGCTACTGGCGGTGCAGATGATCAGTCGTAGCCGAACAGCATTAGGCGTGTCCATTCCGATGCATCTGTTGTTTGATGCACCGAGCCTTGCTGCGCTGGCACAGCGCGTTTCCGCTCAAGGCAGCGTGCCAGATGATTCTTTTGCAGTACTGCTGCCGATTCAATCGCATGGCTCCCGTCCCCCGCTTTTCTGCGTTCACCCTGTCACCGGGCTGAGTTGGCATTATCGAGGACTGACAAGCCATTTGGAGGCGAATCAACCCGTCTATGGTTTGCAGGCCCGCGGACTGGATAGCGTCTCGCCACTGGCTCTCACGATCGAAGCAATGGCGGCAGACTATATCCAACAGATTCGCCTTGTTCAGCCCGAAGGACCTTACTATTTGTTAGGCTGGTCGTTGGGTGGAAACGTCATCCATAGCATGGCGACGCAACTCGAGCAGCAGGGCGAGCGAGTCGCGCTGCTGGCAGTGCTTGATGCTACGCCCAATCACACACAACAGGATGACAAGCCAGGGATAATCAAAGAAAAGTTTTATATTAATATGTTTGCGCGTCACGAAGCGGAAAGCTTATCGGAGATTGGTCAATCTCTTTGGAAAAAAACCCGTGCGATTATACGCAATAATGAGCGTATTATTCAAGGTTTTTCCCCGTGTATTTATGGTGGTGATATGTTGTTTTTTCGAGCGACGGTGCCACGAGATACGTCTATTGAGATCGTCTCCCCAGACGTCTGGCAGCCTTACGTGTTAGGCAATATTGAGGTTAATGACATTGTCTGCAAGCATGAGGATATGGATCTGCCAGAACCGACTGCGCATATTGGGCGCATTCTGCGTCAGAAGCTAAATGAGCTGCAGGAATGTCGGTTAAACGATGATGAAGGGGAAACATTTTTATCATAAAAGATCAGAATTTTCAATAAGCGATTGTTTTAAAAATTTTTGGCTGAACAATATCAATATGAAGATTCTCGGTATCAACTCTGCTTATTACAAGCTCTCCACATCGATTGTCATCGATGGAGAAAATGTGGCGGCGGTGGGTTAACAACGATTCACGCGGATTAAACATGCGAAAGAAGCCAGCGTATAATAGCTAGCCCGTCCTGAACAATTTGCTTTGCTCTGCGGCGAGTTCATGCTGCTGACACTATGTGAGCCTTGTGATTGAGCAAAGCAACCCAGATCAGAGCGTAAAAAAGCCGCAGCCTCCTGAGAATCATGCGCAGGTTGTGGCCGGCGCCGCACAGCACCGCATGGATGGCATTGCCTAGCACCCCTTTGAGCCAGCTGCGATCGAGTTTGCCGTCTGCTTTCATATGGCCAATGATCGACTCGATTGCACTGCGCGGCCGGATCATGGCTTGCAAGCCGCGTGTGATACCACGACGCAAACCCGGGTGATAGATTTTCACGCCATCGATGGCTACACTCTTGTAGCCACGGTTCACGACAGCGATCTGCGGTTGAATCGCTCAACATACGCATTGTACTGAGGCTTACCCGGCTGGATGTAGTCGAGCCTAATGTCGTATTGCCGGGCCCATTCGGTGATCGTCGCGCTCAGGTACTCGGGCCCGTTGTCACACCGAATCGCCTTGGGCCGGCCACGCCAGGTGATGATCTGCCGCAGCGCACGGATCACCCGCTGCGAGGGCAGCGAGAAGTCGATCTCGATGCCGAGCGCTTCGCGGTTGAAGTCGTCGATCACGTTAAACAGCCGGATGCCGCGTCCGTCGGCCAGTGGGTCGTGCATGAAGTCCATCGACCAAACCCTTCACGTTGCGCAGGTACAGGAAGCACAGCCCGAAGCCCCAGTTCCGGTGGTTGTCGGTCAGACGCAGCAGCCAGTTCGCAATCTCCTCGTTCTCGGCATTGCGCAGGCCAGCGTACCGATAGCAGGTCTGGCTGATCCGGTAATCCTCCCGTTTTTAACGGAGTCCGAAAGTAGAAGCTATGCGGCCATGGCCGGCCGCTGTTTTGGCGTCAATCCGCCCAAGGCCATGTTCGGGCGGTCGTGATTGTCAGTCCACATCCAGTCTGTCGCGAACTGCTGCACGTGGTCGAGGTTTTCCCAGTGATACAGCGATAGCCATTCGTAGCGCACGGTCCGGTTGAACCGCTCGACGTACTCATTCTGTTGCGGCTTGCCCGGCTGGATGTATTCGAGCTTGATCCCGGTTCTCGCCGCCCACGCCGTGATCGCCGCGCTCAGGTACTCCGGGCCGTTATCGCAACGAATCGCCATGGGCTTGCCGCGCCAGCCGATGATCTGGTTCAGCGAACGTATCACACGCTCGGACGGCAGCGAGAAGTCGATCTCGATGCCCAGTGCCTCGCGGTTGAAGTCGTCGATTACATTGAATAGCCGGATGCTGCGCCCGTCTGCCAGCTGGTCATGCATGAAATCCATCGACCAGACCTGGTTCAACGCCGTCGGCACCGCTAGCGGCACGGGCGCCTGACGTACCAGCCGTCGCCTCGGCTTGATCCGCAAGTTCAACTCCAGCTCGCGATAGATCCGGTACACCCGCTTGTGATTCCAGCCATAGCCCTTCACGTTGCGCAGATACAGAAAGCACAAACCGAATCCCCATGTTCGATGGTTGTCGGTCAGACGCAGCAGCCACTGGGCCACCTCGCCGTTCTCCTCGTCGCGCTTGCCGACATAGCGATAGCACGTTTCGCTCAGGCCAAATGCCTTGCAGGCCTGGCGAACCGACATGGCTCGCTCCTGTACCGCCCACTGCGCCATCTCGCGGCGGCGAGATGGCTTCACCACTTTTTTGCGAGTGCCTCCGCAACCACCTCGGCCTTGAGTTTCTCCTCGACGACCATCTTGCGCAGCCGGGCATTCTCCGCTTCCAGTTCCTTCATCCGTGCCATCAGCGATGCATCCATACCGCCAAACTTCGAGCGCCACTTGTAAAACGTCGCCGTGCTGATACCTGATCTCGTACCGACTGTCAACGCTTATTCACGGCCAGAAACGATGCTCTACGCTGATTGTGGCATGGGCTGGTTCCGACGTGATTGTCGGACTTCGAGCGGCACAGTGAATTGAGCGACCACGATACGCTTGCCTTCCTGAACGGTAATCGCGTTACCTTGCTGGTCCCGCAGCACATACGGCTGGCCAGTCTTCAGCACACGATAGATACGATTGATTAGACGCGTGGCGACAGCACATATGGCCTGCTTGTGGTGGTGGCCTTTGTTCACCATGAGCCTCCAGTAGACGGCGGCAAGGTCCGGGTCAATCTTGCGAGCGACGTCTGCGGCGATATACAGTGCCCGCTTGATGCGATCGCTACCGCTCTTTGTTAGCCGTTGCCCTGGTTTGTCTATGCCGTCAGATGAATTTTTGGTCGGGAACATGCCGCAGAATCCACGAATATGGTCTTCGTTACGGAAACGCTTTGCGTGGCCGAGTATCCCGATAAGCAACGGGGCCAAAGTTGATCCGACGCCGGGAATTGACCGAAGCGCATCGGATGGATGCACCCGCTGATAGATCCGTTCCACCTCGCGCTCTATCGCGCCGATGTGACGATCCCATAGTCGCAAATGTTCGACCTCCTGCGCCACCTCGAACTGCAGTGCGACGAAATCCACGCTATCTCCATGTAGCTCGATGGTCTCGGTAGCAGCTGATTTTAGCTTCTCGACCATCGAGTCAATAAAAGGACCACTCTTGGGATGATTGCCAGAGGCGTTGCGGGAAAGAAATCGGGCGAGCACATCGCGCCTCATGGCAGCAACCTCGCGCGGATTGAATAGCTCGCCGAGAATTGCCAGCGTGAGCTGCGTCACGGTATTGGGCAACACCGGCTCAAGGGCTGGGCAGGCCCAGCGGATGAGATCAAGAACACGACGCCGCGCAGAACATACCAGTTCCTGATAGCGGTGACGTTGCTTGGTCAGTCGTTGCAGTGCATGTTGTTCGGGCACGGGTACATGGACGGGATCGAGGCCCCGACCGCCAAAGCCGGGTATCGCACCCAGTACATGCGCATCGGCCGTATCGGTCTTGGCGTGCTCGCTGAGGTACTTGCGCAATGCCTTGACACGCTGCCCCTTGACTCGAATAACCCTGATGCCCGCACGCTGGAGCCAGTTCGCAACCGGGAACCATGCCATGCCTGTTGGCTCCATCACCGCCGTAATTGGCGTTTCAGCAGTGATCCCGTTCTTGATGGTGCATATAAAGCGCTTGAGCTCAGTTGACGTCAAACGAAAGCGGATAGGCTTGTCAACCGCACGGCCATCATCAAAGACCTGCGCGAGCTGAACTGCTCTGATCGCAAGGTCAATGCCGATGGTTCGGTGGCGTACCGACGCATTACTGGTTGAGGCCATGGGTTGTTGTCCTCCTTATCGACGGATTCGAGGGCTCGATGCTGGGCAGCATTGCCAGGTGTTTCATTCGTGGCCGCTTGAAACTTGCACATTCATGCGCCACCATCTCGTTACGCTTGCCTGCGCCAACCCGAACCCTGCAACCATGGGCTTCACATCGTCGGGACGAACATTGCAGGCTCTCCCACGTTCTTGAGGTCGCTGGGCTCGGTGCCCGCAGGCAAGAGTACCAGCGGCAGTGAAGGCGGGAGTTGAACGGCGAGTCGGAGCCGCAGAAGCTCCTCATGATCTTCCTCATCGGGTTCGCTCTGCGCCCGGATTCAGCCAAAAAGACTCTGAATCTGATGGTGCGGAGTCGACCCGCGATCACTTCATCGAGGCACTTTGCAGCTTCGTCATTGACTTGTCCCTCCGCGTCAACCCCGCACCTCTATAGATACCTGGATCTTCCCGGTTGCGCCAAGTGTGAGGCACACGCGCCTTTCGCTGATGCGTTGGTCTTACCTCGCCTTCCTGCCACGCTGTGCCAAGACTCGCCAGGAAATCCGCGAGGGGAACGCGAGTAGGTGTGGTTGCCTGCGTCGGCGCCAAGCCGGATTCACTACATTGTGCGACGCGCTGTTGCGCTTCGCGCATGCGGCTCAACAGCTCCAGTGGGTCGAGCGCTCGGAACTGCGCACGTAGCCTGCGCTTGGTTGCCTGCGGCACCGACGCCGAGCGCAGCACGCGCTCAAGCGGCGTCAACGGCGCTTCATACCGCTTCGTGACTCTCGCGCCATGACGTGTCTTCGATTTCAGCTTAAATGAAGGCTGGAAGAAGTTAATGTACAAACGTGACACCTCGTAAAGGCAGGCAAGGGTTTGCGTGGCTTCAAGTCCGCGTAACCGGCCATACCCGACGAGGCGGCGCACGACTGACCCATTCTTTTGTTCGACCCACGCCTGGTCATTCTTCTTATACGCACGAGAGCGTGTCAGCTCGATGCCCGTTGCCTTACAGAAGTCGAATACGGCTTCATTCATGAAGGCGGTATCGTTATCGCAATCCAGACCACGCAGCACAAACGGCAATGCTCGGCTGATCCGTTCGATGTGCTCGAGAACGAACGCACCGCTTCGATAGGGCATGGCCAGGCATTCGGTCCAGCCGGTCGCGATATCGGTCATCACGAAACTATGCACGAACTCGCCGTCGATCTTGGTGCCACCGCAATGCTCGACGAAATCAACCTCGAGATAGCCGGATGGCGGATTATTCCAGTGAGCGAAGGTGCGGATCGGCACGGCACGGCCAATGGCGTTACCCACTCCACCAGCGCGTCGGCGTTGACCCGCGAAAAACAGCCGATCAATGGTAGCGGCGCTGATCTGGCGCAGCCGTTGGCGAACCTGCTTCGATAGCGTCAGGTGAGCATGCCGCGTCATCGAGTCGATCAGCGTTGGAATGAGCGCTTTCAGCCGTTTGCCGCAGATCCGATCGGCCGCTTCCTATAGCGTGATCAGCGCGGCCCGCACCTGATCGTCGTAGCGTCGCTGGGGGCCGGGCTTCGTCCTCGGCGGCACAGGCTCGCGGCACAGCACACGGATGGCGTGCTTGCGGTGATAGCCCGTTACCTGGACAAACTCGTCCAATATCGCGCGCTTCTCGCTCCGCTCAGAACGGCGGTACCGCTCGCCGACCGCCTCTATCCATTCCCATCGTGTTCTCATGCTGAGCCGCCTCGTCATCAGTCGTTCCCGCCAGCATTCTGACAGGTAACACATTACATGAGGCAACAGGCTCCGCTCGGTAGCCAAAAACCTGAGTCAATGCGCCGGTGGCGACAACTAGATTTGCCGGTGTTCGGCCAGGCATGTCCACGATGCGAAGATGATCGTGTTTACGTAGCTGAGCGCTTCCTAACCTATAGGGGCGCGCTGCGTGCCACAAATCGCAGGGTGGCAGCTGCAGTCGCAAGACGGGACGGGGCCCGCACTGGGGCGGTCGCAAGGTGTCCGTCGTGGGACGCGCGCTGCGAGCGGCAAGCCGGTACGAATATTGCCTCTGCCTCCGTGCTTGACGCGTCGCGTCGAACCGTGACGTCCGGATTGGCGTCTTGAAATAGCATGGTGGCGGGCAAAGTATCGATTGTGGGGGACCACGCCACCACCCGTGCCATTTTACTTCCCGGGCGATGTATTTTTTCCGCAGTCTGGGACCACGAAGGTAGGGAGATGAACAACGGCTTGAATTCACGAGATACTGGCGTCGAGCACGCCCGCACGCCGGTTGCTGCCACGCTGCGCGATACGGTCTGGCAGGGTAGCCACGCGCGTGCGCCGCAGCCCGTCACGGTACGGCTCACAGTACGCGCATCGACAGGCGAGTTGCGGATCATTGCCGTGTGGGCAGCGTTAGGCGCCTATGCCAGCCATGTTACGCAGAGCCGGATCCGCTGCAACCGCAAACTCGCTATGGACGTACTGGAACTGGACTTTCACGATATACCAGATGCTGCGCTCACAGACATCGCAGCCTATCTGTCCGGGGCGCCGTGGGTACGGGACGCGCGCGTGCAATGGTGATGCCGACGTACATTGGTTGTATAGCCGTGGCGGCGCTCGCCGACCCGATGATGGCGGGTCGGCCGCGGTGGCCCGAAGTGCGCGTTGTTGACCGCGGCAACCGTGGGTCAATAGCTGGCCCCGGACGCCGGCCTGTCCGCGCTGCCGGGCGCGACCCCGGAATTGTCGGCGCGCTTACATCCTTCAATGCCAGTGGTCAGCGCGGCCATGAACATGGCAAATAGCAGGTAGACAACGTGTCGTTTCATCGCGGGTTCTCCTTTGACGAGTGTCGCAACGAAAGCTGCAATATACGTACCTGGGTACTTATTCCACGAGCTCCAGGGTGCCGTGTTTCTTGAACACCGTTGCTGCGGCGCGCGCGTGCCGGATATAGGCTTCACAGTTTGCACGCGGCACGAGGACGATGAATCCATCAATGTAGCCCATCGCACGATGACGTATCGCCGGCGCGCGGCGATGGTGCCGGGCTCGCCGCGGGTGTATGCTGCCCGCTGGTTTGGTGTAATGTGTGTTGAAGTGGTATGAAGCTTATGCGGCCCCATTCTCGATATGCGTCTTTGGACATGTTGCTGCGCGAGGTGCGCGCATGCCGTGTCTGTGATGCACAGTTGCCGGCCGGTGCACGGCCGGTGGTTAGGGCCAGCCGCGATGCGCGTTTGTTGATCGTCGGCCAGGCGCCGGGGGCAAAAGTCCATACGTCCGGGGTGCCATGGAGCGACGCCAGCGGCAAGCGGTTGCGGGACTGGCTCGACATGACCGAGGCCGAATTTTACGATGTATCTCGCGTTGCGATCATTCCGATGGGCTTTTGCTACCCGGGTCGGGGTACGAGCGGGGACAACCCACCGCGACCGGAATGCGCGCAATTGTGGCTTGAACAGCTGCTGTCCCATTTGCCACGGATTGAGTTGACCCTGTTAGTTGGACAATATGCGCAGCATCATTTCCTCGGCGCACGGCGCAAGTCGTCGTTGACCGAAACGGTCCGCGCGTGGGCCGAGTACGCCCCATCGTATGTGCCGCTGCCGCATCCGTCGCCGCGCAATCAATTATGGTTTAAGTGCCACCCGTGGTTCGCCGATCAGGTGCTGCCGATGCTCAAGCAGCGCATCGCGGCGTTGTTCGGCGCGTCACCACGCTAGCGGGCCGCGACGGGCGCCGCGTCGCTCGGTCATCGGCGTCTGGCGCCAACTTCCTGCCATCGTGGCACGCCTCGATGGCAATGCGGCGTATAGCATCTGTCTGAGATGAGCCGCGGTCGCCGCGCCATCGCGCCGATATTAACAAGGTCGTGCCTCACGGCGCCGGCGCGAATGCGGATCGTCGGCGACCGCTAGCCGCTCGAGCCCATGCACGGCGAGGCGGGAGCAGTACAGTGGCCAAGGGCGTACCGAACACCGCGGTCATGCCCGCCGGCTGCACCGGAAACCAGCAGCGTCTTGCGTTCTGCCGCCGATAAGCGGAAATACTGCGTGATTAGCGAGCCCAGCGCACCGCCAGTCATGATAATCGGGCGCCTCCGCGCCGAATGGTCCGCCACTGCCGATCACGATGTCAGATGACAACGGCTTAAGCAGCGCGACCTTGGGCGACATGCGGCTTTTGTCGAACAGGATCGCCTCGATGGCTTCGGGGATGCCGTGCCCGCGGATCTTCTCTGAGCCATACCGTGCAGTCAGACCGATAATGAGACCGCCGAGCACTGGCACGATGAAGATTGCGATGCCCAGCGTGTGCATGGCCCGTTCCCGTCTTGGCCGCTGTTCGAAGCGGTGACGTCTTACCGTGGTAGCCGGCAGCGAGCGGCCAGTCAGTACATCATTGAAGCGCAGCAGCAAAGCGGCACGAGTTAAGCGCAACTGGCCGATCTCAGTACTGGCTCACTCACGGTTACTCACGGTCGTTGAATTGCCGTTCTGACCTCGATAAAAAGGGCGCCTCAATGAAGCGACCATCCAAACTACAACGTTCGACCTTGTTTACTGCACGGCGTGCGGGCTAAAACTCAAGCCGTTCGCCATGCCGTTTTGTTGACATGGCTCGACCGAGCAGCGCCGATGCGAGCCGCCGGCCGTGGCGACGAACCGAGGATGTTCCAGGATGCTGCGCTGTGGCGTGCCGCGGTGATAATCCGCAAGCGATGGAATGCAGAAAAGCGCATCATAGACGTTGCATGGTAGGCGGCGTCGTGTTCGCTGCGGCGCGATGGGCATCGTGCGAGGCTGGTGCAGATCGGCCCAGCAGACGATTGCGCCAGTGAACGCAAGATTTTGCACTCCAACGTGCAAGGTCGCTCATGCAGGCCGCGCCGGCTAGGGCGCCGCGACCTGGTACGAACCGTGCATCTGCGCTGGCAATGCGCGATCAATAGAAAAACCGGATCGGACGAAGACTCGAAGGAGCACCGTTATGCCACGTTTTTTCTACTTACGCCGCGCGCCGCGCGGCTTCGGCGCCGAGGGCGACAGCCATGTCCGCCGCAGCCGCGCAACTTCGGCGCGTCCGCCCGGCGTGTCGTACGCTCCCGTGCCCACGCCCGAAGCGTTCATGTTGCCATCGAACGACTGGATACCGAACAACGACCGCCTGCCGGTGTTGCTATACCGCGCAGGACTCAGTCCATACGAGTACGACCTGGCGACGCGTTTTGAGGCCACCTTTTCCCGCTATGGCTGGCCACCGCAATGGCGTGACGGCATCTACGATTTCCCACACTTTCACTCGACCGCACACGAGGCGCTGGGCATCGCGCAGGGCGTGGCCAGCGTCGAGTTGGGCGGCCCCGGCGCACGCGAGGTGCAGCTGGAGCGCGGCGACGTGCTCGTGCTGCCAGCGGGCACAGCCCACTGCTGCCTGTCGGCCAGCGAGGACCTGGTGGTGGTCGGTGCTTATCCGGCCGGGCAGCAGTGGGACATCTGCCGAGGGCCATTGTCCGATGCTGCGGTGCAGAGCATGCGCTCGCTGGCGGTGCCGAATAGTGATCCGTTGGGAGGGACCAACGGCCCATTGATGCGTTTGTGGGGCGCGAGATGACGCACTAACGTAACAGGAGTGAGCGATGAGCATACGGATCGTGCAGTTGGGATCGCCACGCGCCGATGACGAGGGCCTGCGCATCGGCACGGTGCGCAGGCCGCCACGCGGCGTGCCCAAGGCCGAATTTGCCCGATGTAACTACTACGATGTGTGGTTGCCGATCCTGTCGCCGGACGCAGATGGCGTGGCGCAGGCGAAATCGGCGCGCAGTCAAACCGAATGGAACGCGTTTGCCCGTAGCTTTCGTGCCGCCATGAACAGTGGTGACGCTAGCAAGGTACTGGACGTGCTCGCCGCGCTTTCCAAGTCGACAAATTTCTCGATCGGCTGCTATTGCGAGGACGAAAGCCGTTGCCACCGCAGCATCCTGCGCGAGCTGTTGAAGGCACGCGGCGCGCAGATCCTAACGTAAAGCGATGGCCGACAGCGAATCCGCTCGCGGCCAAGCCCTTGGCACGTCGGATAAGGACCACTTCATAAGCGGGACACCTCACGCGCAGGATACATCGCAACGTCTATGGCCCAGCCTTCGCCAACAGCCGCGCCTCGCCCCGCGGCAAGTGCCTCGTGTAGGCTGGCGCGCATGATCCAGCCATGGCCTATCGGCGCGCATGGCTGCTGCCCGACGAGCTGAATCAGTCGCTGAAGTCCCCAGCGACCGCCTCAGAGCATGGCGGACAATGGGATGGAGGCTGCGTGCTCACGGCGGTTGGCGAGCAAATTCGAACGGGACCGCCAACGCATCGGCGTGCTGCACATCAGCAGCGAAGGGGACGCACTGCATATCCGCGACCTGCAACTGGCACCCGAAGCCCGCGGCGCGGGCGGCGCACGTTTTTTCTAGA
Organism: Mycetohabitans sp. B3; assembly: GCF_021498065.1. NCBI lineage: Bacteria > Pseudomonadati > Pseudomonadota > Betaproteobacteria > Burkholderiales > Burkholderiaceae > Mycetohabitans > Mycetohabitans sp. B3. The sequence continues at coordinate 30,513 of NZ_JAHLKN010000022.1, forward strand.
AACCGTGCACGCGTGGGCTTGCCGGCGTCGCCTGCGGATACTGCGCTTGCGCGTGTTCACCGAAAACCCCGCCACAAGACTGTATGCGCGGCTCCGCTATCAGAACGCCGGGAGACCGCTTGCCGACTTCGGAATGGTCAAGATGGAACGCATTGCCTGACTGCGCTAGTCCGGCGTCACCGCCGGATTGATTCTGCACACCGTCGATAGGTTAGGCATCCTTTCAAATTGTCGGCTACGGTGCCGGCGGCCAGGTCGAGCTGATCGGCCCGGCCACCTCGTCAGGCTCGAAGACCTGCGCTTCGCGCGCACCGGGCACACCGTTCTGTCGCGTGAAGAACGCACGGGGGCTCTCGCCGAATGCGCGACGAAACATCGCCGAGAAGGCACTCTGGCTCTGGTAGCCGAACTCATGGGCCACGCGCGCGAGTGGATACCCTTGACTGAGCAACGGGATTGCGCGCGCTAGCACCGCCTGCTGCCGCCATTGCGAAAAACTCATACCCAGTTCCTGCCGGAACAGCCGCGCAATGGTACGCACGCTGGCGCCCGCCCGTGCGGCCGACATCTCGAGCGTTTGAGCGTGCGCGGGATCGGCCAGCACGGCCTCGCACAGCCTCCGCAGGCGCTTCTCGGTCGGCAGCGGCACGCCAAGCGGCAATGGCCGGGAGCGCATCATCTCGTCCTGCAACAACTCGCACAGCAGCGCTTCACGCCGCCCGGGCAACTCGCGTGCATCGAGCGCCGCAATCACCTCGCGCATCAAAGGCGAAACTTCGACGACCTGGCATCCGCTGAGCCCTGCCGGACACGCAGACTCGTCAATATAGATCGTGCGCAGGAACGCGTCTTCGATGACGGCGACCTGATGCGGTACGTTCGGTGGCACATATACGGCGCGCGACGGCGGCACGATCCAGGTGGTGCTCATACTAGTCATGCGCAACACGCCGCGCGACGAGTAAGCCAATTGCGCCCACGGATGCGTATGGCCCGCAAAACCATGGCCAGCCGGCATGGGCCGAGACCTGATCCGGATCGGATGATCGCGGGTCGGCGCGTGATGTGGCGGGATATCGGCCATCATCAGGGCCGGGGTGTCGGCAGAGAGCATGGCACTGATAACGGCACAAACAAAGTGAAATAATGGCGCAGTTTCGCAGCAATTTGGCTCGTTGATAAGCGGTGTCATGATAGTGGCTGGGTGCCGCGTATAGCATACGCGGACACGCATCGGTACTGGTCGGCCGATTCATGCGTTGAGCGGCCGTTTTTTAGCTTCATCCGCCTGGATGCCTTCACTGTCACGGCACGCGCACTATGCTAGGGGGCGAGCGGCCCGGCCGTGCACCCGTGCTGGTGAAAGCCCATGGCGTGCAAGCGGCATCGGGCCGCTCTTGTTCCAGGAGATACGATGACAACGTTCGCCACCCCGGATCTGTGCGACGCCCATGAGGACAGCTTGGCTACCGGCATGCTGCATGTGCTGGCGTCGGTCTTCCGCGCCTTCGGGCGGGCGAGCACGTTCGCCGGGCCGGCATCAACGCTGAAGGTGTTCGAAGACAACACGCTGGTACGCGCGGCGCTGGAGGAAAAGGCGAGGGGCGGGGGCTGGTGGTCGGCGGCGGCAGCAGCGTGCGTTGCGCGCTCGTCGGCGGCAACCTCGGCATGCTCGCCGAGAAACATGGCTGGGGTGGCATCCTTGTCTACGGCACGGTGCGGGACACACGCGAGTTGGACGCATGCGAAGTCGGCATTCGCGCGTTTGCGGTGCACTCACAGCGCAGCCAAAAATCGGGGCATCAGCGAATGGGACGTTGCCGTCGCGTTCCCTAGTGTCACGATCCGGCGGGGAGAGATCTGCAGGGAGGCGGATGGCGTCCTCATCTCCACCACGAAGCTAACTTGAGCGAGAGAGACCATTATGCTGAACGTCTTTGTCTACGGAACACTGCGTGAAAACGAGGCCAACGATATTGGCCGTGCCGCCCAACGAAGCGGCACCGCGCAGCCGCGCTGGCTTGGCCGAGGCAGCGTGAAGGGCACGCTGTACGACCTTGGCGCGTATCCGGGCTTGGTACCCGATACAGCGGCCGGTGAGGTCTACGGCGACGTGTTCGAGATCGACGAGGCGCTATTACCGGTGTTGGATAAGATCGAGGAGGTATTTCCGCACCATCCGCGCGAGTTTCAGCGCAGCCTGATTCAGGTTCAGCTCAACGGTAGGCTGTTGCCGTGCCAGTTCTATCCTGTCGATGCCGCTTCGACGGTAGGGCGCACGCCCATCGAATGCGGCGACTGGGTTGTCCACCGCCGGATGCGCGATCACGGTGCTCAACCGGGCGAGGCTGACGTTGCGCTGTCCAAGGTGGCCGAAAACGCGGCGTAACCGCAAGTCGTGCATGCCGGGCGGTACCGGCCGCCCTGCCACCATCCATCCGTTTCGGGCGACAGCAGATGCGTCGGGTGGCGCACGAACGGACTGCACACTGGAGCACCAGGCTTCAAAATCAATCGCGTAGCTTACGACGAATTGGTGCGCGAGAGCGCCATGCACCGTAACCGGCGAACGCGGCGGCGTTCCGCATCAAGGGATGCGGCCTCGCTGATGTGAGGATTGACGTATCCGAGGTATTGTAGATTGGAGGACGAAGATATCCACGTCCTTACTCATACGGTGACCCTATCGCAGCATGAGGAGCATGCCCTGCTGAACGTCCAGAACGGATTTGCCGTGTCATGCTTTCGAATGTCTCTTATCTTATGTGGCTGCAATATGGGGGTGACTTTATACGCGTGCGCTAAGCCGCCGCCCCCTTGGTGCGCGCGGCGCCACGGGGGAGTTAGCGGCTTTTTCGCCCGTTGACGATCTGCTGTGTAACGTCCCCTTCGGTTTCGGCCCGCTCGGCTCGCCGCAGTGCTTACTGCAGTGCGAGGCTGCACTTCTCTTGATCGAAAACCTGCAAAAATGGGGTAACTATAGATTTAGTTTCAAACTGATTTTTTTCGCGCCCACTTCTGCCATGCCTTTTTGAGACGCTCGGCGGTGATTAGCTCCACGCCGAGCACTTCGCTGACCGCCAGCGTAGTCTGTCCAGCCTCAAATAGCGCCGCGATGTAACTATTGCGCAGCGTCTGGGGACTGGTGCGCGCCTGCCGCGTGGCCGACAGGCGGCAGGCGCGCACGATCGCCTCGGTGGCGCGCAGTGCGGTGACCGCGTGCATCGGGCGTCCATCCCGTGCGCCGGGAAAGACCCATGGACTGTTCACACCACTGGCGTGCCGTTCGACTAACCAGTGCGCCAGCGCCGACTGCGCAAACGGCTCGGGCCGAGGTTGATGCGAAAAGCGTGAGCCTGGCGTGGTGATATGCATGAGCCGGTCTGGCCCAATATTAATGCAGTTAACAGTCAGTTTAATTGCTTGTGAAACCTTCAACCCAGCGCCCAGAAACGTTGCGACTAACGCGCGGTCTCGTAAACTGTGCCAGCGCGCGTAATACGTGTCTGCCACCGGAGATAAGAGTGTGTCGATGATGTGCTGCCTTTCCTGCGGTGAAAGAAAATCGGTGTCCTGGTTACCTTTAACACGCTTCCATGTAGCTTGGCTGTCGCGCAACGCGCCGACAGCGGGATTGATACTGGCCTGTTGCCGTGTGCACGCGTTGATATCGATGAACACGCGTTCAATCAGTTTGCGGTAGCGCAAGCGTTGGTCGCGGTTTTCGTGATGCAAGCTGGCTAGAAAAGCGTTGATTGTGTCAGATGTCGCTGCGCTCAGAGGGAGGTGGCGCGTGTTAAGGTAGCGTACAAACGCGCGCCATTGAGCCAGATAGACCTTGGCCGTAGAAGGCTGCAAAGAGGAGCCGGTACGCCGTCCGGGTTGCCTGGCTAGCCATGCTTCAAACGATTGAATCGGCGCGCGGTCCCAGTCGGTGCGCTGTTGGGCGGCAAACAAATCAGTTTTGGTCATGGTAGGTAGGGGGGCATAAAGATGACTGTTAACTGCGCAATTAGAATGCCGCAACCACACCCACCTTGCAACAGATCAGCACGTCGCACACGAGGTAAAGCTCAATGCCGCACAGTTTGTGGAGCAGGCCAAGACGCAAACCACATTTAGAGTCGCTAACACAAGTCGTCCACGAAACGTGAACAGATAACGGCAGCGGCCAAGCGGAGCAAGGCGATATGAATGTCCAGACGCCGCTCAAAGCGGATGCGCAGCTTACCAAAACCGGCAAACCAGGCGTGCGTGCGCTCAACTACCCAGCGATGCCGTCCGAGCCGCTCGCGCTTTTCTACGCCTCGACGGGCGATGCGTGCAGTGATTGCGCGTTGCTTCAGATAGCGTCGGCAGCGGGCAAAGTCGTAGCCCTTGTCCGCATGCAGTTTGCTCGGACGTTTGCGCGGCGAACCGCTCAAGCCCGGCACGGCTGGGAGGGTATCGAGGGTGCGCTCGAACACCATCGAATCATGTCGGTTGGCACCCGTGACTGTGATCGCCAAGGGAACGCCCCGGGCATCTACGACCAGATGCCTTTTGCTCCCGAGTTTGCCCCGGTTCGTCGGGTTGGGGCCGGTTTCCTGGCCCCCCGGGGGCTGGCAACGCTGGCCGCATCCAGGCTCGCTCGCTCCCAATCAATCTGGTCATGTTCACGCAACCGGCAAAGCATCGCCAGATGCAGCCTGCTCCACACGCCTGCGGCCTGCCAGTCGCGCAATCGGCGCCAGCATGTCATGCCGCTGCCAAAGCCGAGCTCCTGCGGCAAGTCTTCCCATGGAACGCCTGTATGCAGGACATACAGAATACCGTTCAATGCCGCCCGGTCGTCAACAGTGCGCCGACGCCCGCCTTTCGGTGAGGGCGTGAATGCTGGAATCAACGGCTCCAGCACCGCCCACAATTCATTGCTGATTTTGCGTCTTGCCATGACCTTAGAATACGCGCCTTACGGCCTGACGTCCAGGTTGCGTTAGCGACTCTTAAAACGGCCAATCTGTCTTGTTCTGCAAGAAAAAAGATATGATGACGGTTCATCACTGTCAAACTCAAAGCCCAGGAATCAGGACGAGTACCCGCGATCGTGCCAGTCATGCCAGTCGGCTACGGCTTGCTGTGGGTTGCAGTTGCCGCGGACGGGGACAAGTTGAGCCAGCGGCGTGACGATTACAGTTCCTTTATCTACTTATCTACTTGAGCGCGCCGCTCAACTCCAACGCCGGCACGAAAAGCGCTGAGTATGTGCTTTCGTTGCGGCGCGTCAAAACCCAGCTTGGTTCTGCCGATTCCGGGCTTGGCTGCACCTCGAGCACCGTCAATATAGTTGCCCATCTTCAGAAAGCCGTGCTGCGACACCCGCTACCACTTCTTCAATAATCTCTTGCAGCTGCGTCGGGTTGCTACCGTCGCGTGCTTGGATCGAAATGCCCTGCATGACGGCCGCCAGATAGCGCGCCAAACGCTGAACCTCGTGCGCCCCCGCAAAGGGCTGGAGCGCTTGCGCAATCCGTTCGCGCATGGCATCACGCCGCGCGGCCGCGTCGCGGGCGAGGGAGACATGCGCCGGGTGACACGCGATCATGCCGCTTGAGATCAAGCAGCCTCGTTCAAGGTGAGGGTTGGTGACGGCTCTCACGGCTCCCTCAAGCAATACTCGCACCGCCTCCGCCAGCGACGTTGCCGAGTTGATGGACGCCACATCGAGGCCCCCGAGCGTTGCCTCATAGTGGCTAACAGCTTCCCGATAAAGCTCAGCCTTGCTGCCGAAGGCAGCATACAGGCTGGGAGGCGCTATCCCAATCTCCTTCGTAAGATCGCCGATCGATACCCCCTCATAGCCGTGCCGCCAGAACAGCCGCATCGCGGTGTCGATCGCCTTTTCCCGGTCGAAGCTCCAAGGCCGCCCGCCGCGCGATTTTAAGTCTCGTTCCATAGCGACACTAAACAACCCTTGACAAAAAAAGTCAAGCAAGTAAATTATCGATCACTAAACAACATGGAGTGACCCTCATGAACCATTCAAGACGTACCTTTCTCGCCGGCATGGCCGGCCTCACCGCCCTGGCCGCCAAAGTCGCCTATGCGACACCTCAAGGGACCAGCGCATTCGCCAACAAACCGGGTGCCTTTCCGGATAGGGCTGTGCCTGCGCGCGAGCCGTTCGTCGTCCGCTCCGCCGACGGCGTGATGCTGAGGGGCGAGGCGCAGGGCGACAGCCAAGCGCCTGAGATCCTGTTCATTCACGGCCTGCGTCAGAGTCGCCTGAGTTGGGAGAAGCAGTTCGCCGATCCTGCGCTAACGCACTTGCGCATGGTCGGCTTCGATCTGCGCGGCCATGGTGATTCCGACAAGCCGGTTTCGCTCCAAGCCTATTCCGAAGCCGATCGATGGGCGGATGACGTCGCCGCCGTTATTGTCGGCGCCAAGCTTCGCCGACCGGTGCTGGTGGGCTGGTCGCTCGGCGGCTTCGTGGTCGGTGCGTACCTGCGCAAATATGGCGGCGGTGCAATTGCCGGCATCAACCTGGTTGACGCCGTCACCAACCTGTCACCGGAGCTTCTCACCGAAGAGGCGGCAGCATTCACCAACACCACCACCTCTCACGATCTCGCCACACGAACCGCGGCCACGGCCGACTTCCTCGCTGCCTGCTTCCACCGGCTGCCGACAAAAGTGGACATGCAGCGCATGCTGGTCGTCAACGGCATGACGGCACGGGCCGTGAACGAGGGCTTTATCAAGACGGAAACGCCTAATTTCGAGTCCGTCTTTAAAGCCTATTCTGGCCCGATTTTGCTGACGCACGGCGTCCATGACCGGCTCGTCCGCATGGCGATGTCGGAACGGATCAAGTCGATTCACGCGAACAGCCGCCTGTCGCTCTTCTACGAGAGCGGACATAGCCCCTTTTACGAGGAGCCGGTGCGCTACGGGCAAGAACTTGCGGGATTCGTAACGGCAGCCAACTATGGTTGAGAAGACCACCGTGAATCTGAATCGACAGCACAATCCTGCCAATCCTTGAGCAGCCGATAGTGCCAGGTCTAACGCGACGCCACCGTTCTTTTCAAGCTTCCGCCCTCTGGACATCGATGCCGGCGGCGTTCGCTTTGCCGGCGTCATCGGCGGCATGGAGGCACCTACGTCGAAACGCGTGCGACGAACGATATTTCAGCGCGTTGCGCGGGTGCTTCTCGTTGTAATGCTCAAACAACCGGCCAGATTGCGAATGGCGTTCACCGCGTCAGGCTTCGGCATGAACGCAACGTAGTCGCGCTTCATCGTCTTCACGAAACTTTCTGCCATGCCATTGTCCGCCGCTCGCGCCACGTGAGCGCCAAATCAAGACTCTCGCCAGAACGGAGCGGCCGGTGTGCATCGAAATCGCTCTTCGGTGGCTTCGCGAAGCGTGCATTGTAAGCCGCGATGAAGGAGGGCGCACACCTCAACTGTCACATGCTTGAGGGATCGCGCGGCGCGGCGTTGGTGATGCTGTACACAAATTTGCGTTTGCTCGGATGTCGGGGGGACGCACGATGGGTCGATCTGAGTATCGACAATGCGCAATATTTCGCGTCGCTGATCGAACGCCAGCGGGATTTTGAGCTTGTCATCGCACCGCAGCTATGCGTCCTGCCCTATCGTTACGAGCCGGGCATCATCAACCTGATGGTAAAGCCGGCCAACATCGAACCGCTACCCCGAATGTGCGGTATTACCAGTTCCCTCATGCCCTCCACGGGTCAATAATGGGGATACCGCAATCAACAAAATCCTTAGTATTGTGCGTCGCCAGCGTCGCCCCTTGTGACCGTGTGATGGCCGCGATCATCGCATCAAACTGGCTGATGGGTATGCCTGCGCTTTTGCGTGACGCGGCAATTTGTGCGTACATGTCTGCTGCACGATTGTCGAAGCTTAAAAGCCTGCCCGCAAAATCTTCGTCAAAGATTGCGTTAATGGCTGATGCCTTGCGAGCATCGTGTGCCAGCAGCCGCACACCGTAAAAAATTTCCGCTTTCGTGACCGTCGTGGTGAAAAGCGAGACGCGACGCTGCTCAGCTAGCCAGGTCATCACTTTTGCGTTGGGCACCGGTCGCAGCGTTTCGGATAAAACGTTGGTGTCTAGGATAATCATGCGTTCCAATCCACCGGTTTCCGAATCGCTTCACGCGCCGGTAACTCCAGTTCAACGCCGCCAATGGATTGTAGACGGCTCCGGATAGCTTGCGCCAAGTTTTGCTGGGAGCTGGCCGATTCAGTGAAAAGCGCCGCCCGTAGAATATCCCTGGCTTCTTCCTCCATGGAGTGACCGTGCTGTGCCGCCTGTACCCGCAAACGCATCTTAAGCCCTTCATCGAGGTTGCGAATGGTCATGCTTGCCATGTTAGCCTCCGTCATCATTGATGGCATTTTAATCATTGATTGCATATTTGGCAGTCAGCGTTATGCGTACTCATGCGCTACGTTAGCCGTTGATTCGGTGCTTGGCTTGGTCTTTCGATGACGCCAGCTGTCGTTGCTGTGCAGGTGGCAATCCGCGGCGGTTAGCGACGCGTGGTCCAGATGATCGCGCCCGCGGCGCAGGTCGAATTGTTCGTCCACCATGTGCGAGCTTGAACGCTAACGCGGCGCGGATTATGCTGGTGCGCGGGAAACTCAACATCATGGCTGTAACGTCAGAAAGCTGGACTGATACGCCGTGTGCAAGTGATGTGCGACCGAGGTGTTCGCTTGACCGAGCGAAGCACTTAGGCAGACCAGTCTGCGATGGGTCACCTGGGCGGTTTGCGCTCAGTTAGAGAGACAAACGCTGGCTGGGCCCATTAGCGCTGTGGCTCTCGAGCAGGGGGCTCGACCGGATCTTTGTCGCTCCAGTTCATCCGATGGCCGCGCACCGTCTGGCGGTGCCGCGTGTCCTCTTCCTCATGTAAGTACACGCTCGTAGTGGTCAGCGACACATGCCCGAGGTTATCGCGCACCGTGCGCAGATCAAGGCCGGCGTCGGCCTGATGCGAGCCGGCCGTATGCCGCAGCCAATGCGCCGACGCGCGGGCCTTGGAACGACCAGCGGCATGTCCTCGGCCGTCAAGATATGATATCTTATAAGATATGCAGCCAAGAATCGTTTTGGATACGTCAGTGATCGCTACCGCATTGCGCAGCGCTTGCGGGGCAGGCAATGCCCTATTGCGACTCGTCGCGCAGCAAAAGGTGTTGCCTCTCGTCACCCCCGCTCTGTTTCTCGAATATGAGGATGTGTTGAAACGGCCCGAGCAACGCCTGGTGACAGGATTGGACATGGAAGCCATAGACCGCTTCCTGGCTGCGTTGGCCAGTGCTTGTGAGCCTGTCGAGATTCAGTTCCAGTGGCGCCCGCAGCTTCGGGACGCAAGCGATGAAATGGTTTTAGAGACTGCGATCAATGGTCGAGCCCATACGCTTGTGACCTATAACGTCCGGGATTTTTTACCTGCGGCTGGCCGGTTTGGTCTGCGTGTTGCACGCCCTGGCGAATTACTGAAGGAGATACGTTCATGAGTAAAACCTCTTATCCACTTAAGCTTCCCGCTTCAGTGAAATCGGCTGCGCAGCAACTCGCGCGTGAAGATGGGGTGTCATTGAATCAGTGGATTGCCGTCGCGGTTGCGGAAAAGATTGGCGCAGTTGAAACAGCCGCTGCTTTCCTCAGGCGCCGGGCCGGCCATGCGCAACCAGCAGACTTATTGCCTTTTCTGGACAAGGCGGGTACCGAGACGCCACCCGCTGGCGACGAAATGTCCGTTTAAGCATGCTCTGGACAGTATGACAGAAGAAGCGCTCGTACAGGTTTGCGAAGCTCCTCAAGGTGATGACGGAATAGATTGAACCAGCCCCCTGAACCCTTTTTTAGTGCCGGCTGCCGCTCCTGGTGAGCCGCGATTTTGCTAAGGACAAGGGGGTGCTGGCAATCAGCGCTGTGGCTGCCGAGCAGGGGGCTTGACCGGCTCCGGGTCGCCCCAGTTTTCCGATGGCCGCGCACCGTCTCCCGGTGCCGCGTGTCTTCTTCGTGCAAGTACAGGCTCGTCGTGGTCAGCGACACGCGCTCAAGGTTATCGCACACCGTGCGCACATCAAGGCCGGCGTCGGTCTGATGCGAGCTGGCCGTATGCCGCGCCAATGTGCTAAGGCGCGCCCCCGCTCGTCGGTCCGATCGGCGAATGCTGGCCCGCGTGCGCAGCCATGATCATGACCCCCGGCACACTAAAAATCTGACAGGCTCGCCGATGGAGAGGTTGTTGCGCAGCTTTAAGACAGAATGGCTGCCACCAATGGGTTACCTGTCGGCACAGGAAGCACACCGGGATATCAGTCACTACCTGATGCACCGGTACAACTGGATACGGCCGCATCAGTTCAATGACGCACTGGCTCCAGCAGTTGCGGAAGAAAACTTAATGCAGTGTCCGGAATCAGTTGACCACTACAAAGACCCTTGCTACACATCACCGGCGCGTGTTGGAACTCGTGGCGCCGATAGAAGAGGCAAGTTCCAACACGCCACGAAAACGGCCCTCTAAAAAGTGAAACGATGTCCGTGAATCGCACACATTAACACTGCCTGCTGCAAGTGCTCGAAAGCGCTCGGGGGTGATGCGTGACCGGCGCCGACCGAAGCGCACAGGACAGGCCAATTAGCCCTGGACGATGTGAGGCGCCTTCGCACTGTGCACAGTGATCGCCTGTTTATTTGACACCACTCAATCGCCCGACTAAACTAAATTAATCGAACTTAGTCTAATCGGGCGATTATGCATACCTACAACATTCACGACGCCAAGACACATCTGTCTCGACTCATTGACCAAGCAGTGCACGGCGGCGAACCGTTTGTGATCGCCAAAGCCGGCAAGCCGCTGGTCAAAGTCGTGCCGCTTGAGTTCCCGGCACCTGTTCGATGCAGTCGAATCGGCTTCCTGAAGGGGCAGATTAGTGTGCCGGCTGACTTCGACACAATGGGTGCCGCAGACATTGAACAGTGGTTTGACGGTAACGCTGAATGAAGGTGCTGTTGGATACCCACCTAATCCTGTGGGCGGCCGCCGACGCACCCGAATTGCCGGCTGCGGCGCGCGCGCTGCTCGATGATCCGGCTTGCACGCCGCTTTTTAGCGTCGCGAGCCTGTGGGAGATCGTGATCAAACGCGGTTTGGCCCGCGCCGATTTTCAGGTCGAGCCGCGCGTGCTGCGTCGCAGTCTGCTTGACGTTGGCTACGAGGAACTGCCGATCGTGACTGCGCACGCGTTGGAACTCGAACATCTACCGCTCATCCACCACGATCCGTTCGATCGGATTTTGATCGCGCAGGCCGTTGCCGAAGGCGTACCGCTTGTAACGCACGATGCAACGATTGCAAAGTATCCTAGCCCGATTCGACTTGTCTGAGGGCAAACTGTTAAGGGTTGCTCCATGTCCAGCCAACCTATCGGCTCGCTTCGTGCCACCCGCGCTGGATACTTTGCGGTTTTTCTGCGAAGTTGGATCTGAATTTTTCTTGTCAGACGCCGTCGCACCCTGCACAGTGGTCGCCTATTACGCTTGGCGAGATGCCGACGACGGCACACGCGGTGCCCGCTACGTGGTAACGCCATCTTCGCTTTGTCCATTGGGCGATATCGGTGGTCCATCGCTCCAATTCATCCGATGACCGCGCACCGTCTGGCGGTGCCGCGTGTCTTCTTCCTCATGCAAGTACAGGCTTGTCGTGGTCAGCGACACGTGCCCGAGGTTATCGCGCACCGTGCGCAGATCGAGGCCGGCGTCAGCCTGATGCGAGCCGGCCGTATGCCGCAGCCAGTGTGCTGAGGCGCGCACCAGTTCGTCGGCCCGATCGGCGAAGGCGGGCCCGCGCGCGCGTAGCCACGACGCGGCGTCGCGAAAGATCCGCTTGATCGCGTCATGCAGGGCGGAGCGCGACAGACCACGGTGCGGGCCCCGGAAGGGCACGATCAGCGGCGTGTCCTCCGCCCGGCGGGGTAGCGAGGGCAGGCCACACGCCTGCCGGTAGCGGGCCAGCTCGACGATCAACTCTGGCGACGCCGGCACGCGCCGCGCGCGTTGCCCTTTCCCCACGATGTCAAGCCACCACTGGTCCTGTCCATCCGGGCCCAGACGCCGCGAGAAGTCGCCCATGGTGCCGTGGGCGACCTCGGAAAGGCGCAGGCCTTGCAGATAGAAGAGCGTGGTCAGCCAGCGGCAGCGCGCGGCGTACGCGCGCTGCGCGGCTGTTTCTTGGGGCAGCTGCTCAACGAAGCGCTTGACCTCGTCCCATAGCGAAACGGATAAGTAGCGCGTGATGCGCGGCGCCGAGCGCTTGGCGCGCTGGCGCAGTAGCGCCATCGGGTTGCCGCGCAGGTAGCCAGCGTCCACTAGCCACGTGAACAGGCCGTTGAGGATCACCCGCGCTTGCCGCTGGCTCGCTGCGGACAGCGGCCCATTAAAGGGCCTCCAGCGCGCATCGCCGCGGGCGTACTTGCCGCCGGTGGCCGACACCCAGCGGCTCGCGGGCTGCGGGTCGGCCAGGAACGCGTTGAATTGTTGTAGGTCCTCGTGCGTGAGCGACGACAGCGGCTTGCCGAGCTGCACGACGGCCCACAGCATGAGCCGCTCGGCCTCCTTACGGTAGGCCTCGAACGTCGTTTGGGTGTCGGCGTAATTGGACAGCCAGGCGCGCACGGCGTCCAGGTCGTGACGCGCGGCGAGCTGCGCCGTCTCCGGGGCGCCGCGATTAGTGCCGTCGCGCCCGTCCAGATGCTCGGGCAACACGAGCGCCTCGACCGGTGTTACGGCAGTGAACGGGGTGACGGACACGGGTGGGGCGCTCCCAGGGCGAGGGTTAAACGAAACACAACGTTTGTTTAGACGACACGACATTATAGAAGTAATGTCGTGTAGTGTGGCCAAGTTGTTAGAAATTTACCGTATTACGTAGTATTATTTAAGCAAACTTTTGGAAACTGCGATGAGTGATGCCCTGCCCCCTGACGCGGCGCTGGCCACCGAGATCGCGCGCTTGAAAGCCGCGCATCCGAATACACGCGAGTTGTATCGCGAAGTGTGCGCGCTGTTGTTCTTTCGCTTTGGCATCACTCCCACCGCAAACCGCCTGTACCAACTGGTGCGCAAGGGCAGCATGGGCACGCCCACCGAGGTCCTCGCCGAGTTCTGGCGGGAGCTGCGTGAAAAAAGTCGTGTCAAGCTTGACCACCCGGAATTGCCCACCGAGCTGCGCGACGCCGCCGGCACGCTCATCGCGACGCTGTGGGAGCGAGCGGCGGCCACCGCGCACGCGGCGCTAGAAGACATGCGTGCCGAAATGCGCGTCGAGCGCGACGCGGCCGCCGCCGAGGTGGCCGCCGCCCGCGAGGCTGCGGCGCATGCCGAGCGCACGCTCGAGACGCACCACGCGGCGCTGCTCGCTGCGCAGGCACGCCTGCAGGAACTGGAGCCCGCGCTGGCGGCGGCTGAGGCAGCACGCCAGACGCTGCACACGGAAGTCGAGCGTTTGCAACGCGACGCCCAGGAGCGAGACGCCGCGCTCGCCCAAGCGCGCGCCGATTTTGCCCGCGAACTCGATAAGCTGCGGGCCGACACGGCGCGCGCCGAAGCGCGGCTGCAAGCGACCGAAAAGCGCGCGCTCTTGGAGACCGAGCATGAGCGCCGCATCAGCGCGCGTCTAATCAAGGAACGGGATGCGGCGGTGCGACGCGCCGACGAAAGTGACGCGCAGCGCCGCGCTGAGCGGCAAGCGCTGCAGGCGCAATTGGGGGACGCACGCCAGCACATTGGCATGCTGAAAGGCAACTTAGCCGCGCTGCAGCGCGCGAACGCCGACGCTGAAAAAGCGCGGCGCGTACGGCAGCGCAGACCCACCCAGTCCGCATCAGGCCGGACCTCGGGCTCGATTAGGCGGCCACGCCCGCTCACGCGTGCGCTGAAAAAGACTTCGTGACACAGTCACCGACATTTGCTTTTTATACAAAGGCTCATGTGGCCGCAGGCCGGTTAGCAAGCATAGGTCAGCCCATAGCCGATCTCGGGCAAGCCTAGAATCATCATCGCTCCGGAGAGCATTGGGCAGCAGGGGACCCAGATAATGGGCCAGCCGCTTGTATTCATCCATTGTTATGGCGCGCACCACATCGTGGCTGCCACGGTTTTGACGCGGAATCAATGTAGATTGCTGTTGGCTAGCCTTACCGGAGCGAGTATGCGCCAGTGCATCCCAATCAATCCGACTAAACGACTCCGTGACCTCTCGCCTTGACGAATGCGTGTCGGTAAAAGGGTTGAAAAGCTGCTCACTGCTCGCAGCACCCGCGCGCACCAAGAAGTGAGGCCGCTTGGCATACGATTTTCCGCATTAAGAAGCCACCCCAATCAAAAACACAGTGTTTCTTGCTGGCCATCGCTTTGTGAGATACAATGTATCTCACATGATAGGAGGTCGCAATGGCTACAACGACAATGGTTCATATCCGTATTGACGAGACCGTCAAAGCGCAGGCTGCGCAAACGTTAGCCTCGATGGGGCTGACTGTCTCCGATGCCATTCGAGTCTTCCTGACGCGCATCGTGGCAGACAAAGCGCTGCCCTTTGCGATCCAAGCGCCCAATGCGGCCAGCCGTGCCGCCATGGCTGAAGCTCGCGAAATCATCGAGAGCCGCCACGTTCGCTTTGCAACTTCCGACGCTTTGATGAATGACCTTGAAAAGAACACCCGCAAATAAGCGGGCCACTCTACCGCGCGCATCAGATTACACCAAAGCATTTCTCAAGGACTGGCAACGTCTGTCTTACTCGGGCCGGTACGCTATGAACCGGTTGAAAGAGGCCATGACGTTGCTTGTTGCCAATGATGGCCCGCTTGCTGCTGAGTGGTTGGATCACTCGCTTGCGGGAGAGTGGGACAATCACCGGGAGTGTCACATTGGGGGCGATTTTCTGCTTATTTATAAGCTCGCTGATATCGGCAAGCATGGCTTAGTGATCTTCGTCCGAGCGGGCACGCATTCCGAACTTTTTTCTTAGCAGGACAAGAGGGCCTTCACCGCGCGCTCGACGTGTCGGTGGCCGGCGCTACTGCGCTCGCCCGAGCTGCACAGCGTCTTACGAAAACGAAGCGATTTGGGGGTAGCCTCACCCCAAGATCTCGTCGTCGGCCATGATCGCGCTCTTGTAGGCCATGAAGTGCTTGAAGCTGGATACGCCGTGCTCGTGCACGAGCGTGCCCATGGCGCGGTGCACGGACTCGTTCCACCAGGTGGCGACGACGTGAAAGCCATAGTCGGCGGCCGCTTTCTCGGCCCAGCCACGCCATTCGCGGAACGCTTCCATCAGCGCTTGCTGCCAACTGGGGATCACGAAGTCGATCAGTGCCGGTATAGAAGTCGTCGCTCGCCACTGTGCCCATGAACGGCAATTCCATGTGCGTGTGCGGATCGATGCCGCCGGGCATCACGTACTGCCCGCCGGCGTCGATCACCGTCGCACCGGCCGGCGCGCGTAAGTCGGGTCCGATCTGCATGATCGTGCCGCCTTCGGCGCTGGATGCGCACAGCACGTCGGCACGCCAACGCTGGTTCGCGTCAATCAGCGTGCCGCCTCGAATCCAAATCGATCGGCGTAGCGCGCGACGCGCTTACGCGAGCTGCGGCTCGGCCACGTGCGCGGGATTGTTCGGATGCGTGATCCAGTTCGCATACCCGCCGGCGTCCACGCGCTCCATCGTGATGCATTGATCGACCGGGCATACGTGCATACATAAATTGCACCCGACGCAGCGCTCGTCGACCACTTCGAAATGGCGCTGGCCGTCGCGGCTCGCCGTGATCGCCTGATGCGACGTGTCTTCGCACGCGATATGGCACAACCCGCATTGGATGCATTTGGACGGATCGATGCGCGCCTTGATGTCGTATTGCAGGTTTAGGTACTTCCAGTCGGTCACATTGGGCACGGCGCGCCCGCGCACCTCATCCAGTGTCGCGAAACCCTTGTCATCCATCCAGTTCGATAAACCATCAATCATGTCGGTGACGATACGGAATCCGTAGTGCATCGCTGCCGTGCAGACCTGCACGCTGCCGGCGCCCAGCACGATAAACTCGGCCGCATCGCGCCAGTTCGAGATGCCGCCGATGCCGGAGATCGGCAGCCCCGACGTACTGGAATCGCTCGCGATCTCGGCCACCATGTTCAATGCAATCGGCTTGACCGCCGGTCCGCAGTAGCCGCCGTGCGTGCCCTTGCCGTCGACAGTGGGCATCGGCGCCATCTGCTCCAGGTCAACCGCGATGATCGAATTGATCGTGTTGATCAGTGATACGCCATCGGCGCCGCCCGCGTGGGCGGCCCGGGAACCCAGCCGGATGTCGGTGATGTTCGGCGTGAGCTTGACCAGGCAGGGGAGCCGGCTCGCCTGCTTGACCCAGCGGGTAACCATCTCGACGTACTCAGGCACCTGGCCGACCGCGGCGCCCATGCCGCGCTCGCTCATACCGTGCGGACAGCCAAAGTTCAACTCGACGGCGTCGGCACCGGTATCTTCGACCTGCGGCAGGATCGATTTCCATGCCTGCTCATTGCACGGCACCATCAGCGATACGATCAGCGCCCGGTCCGGCCAGTCGCGCTTGATCTGCGCGATCTCGCGCAAGTTCACCTCCAGCGGGCGGTCTGTGATCAACTCAATATTGTTCAACCCGGCGATGCGCTGGCCGTTGTACGTCGTGGCCCCGTAGCGCGAGCCGACATTGACCACGTGCGGGTCCAGGCCCAGTGTTTTCCAGACCACGCCCCCCCAGCCGGCCTCGAACGCGCGGTTGACATTGTAGGCCTTGTCGGTGGGCGGCGCGGAGGCCAGCCAGAACGGGTTCGGCGATACGATGCCGGCTATCGTGCAGCGAAGGTCAGCCATGATCGGCGCTCCGGTTTCTGATATCGATGTGAGTTGTCATGTCATACGGTCGGCAGGCCGTGCTGTAAGATCATGCCGCCTTGACCGCGCTGCGTGTGAACTGGCGATGGATCGCATGCGCAGCGCGCTTGCCATCCTGGACCGCTTGTACCGTCAGATCCAGTCCCGAGTGGTGTGTGCAGTCACCGCCGGCCCAGACACCGGGCATTGACGTCGCACCGTCGGCGTCAACGGCGATCCGGCCGCCCTCGATAGTCAGTAACTGAGCCTCTAATCCGTCCGGTATGAGCGTCTGGCCGATTGCCTTCAGCACGACGTCCGCATCGATGCTGAAAGTCTCGCCGGTACCGATGAGCTTGCCGTCCGCGTCCAGGGCCGTGGCCTCGAATCGCACTGCGGTGACCTGCGGGCGGCGCCCTGGTTGCGGATGCGGCGCGCCGACGATGCGCAGCGGCCGCGCCCATTCGCGCAGCACCACGCCTTGTTTGCGCGCGAATTCGCGCTCAGCCCACGTCGCGCTCATCTGCTCGACGCCGCGCCGGTAGACAATCGTGACCTGCTGCGCGCCCAGCTTAAGGCTCTGCACGGCGGCGTCGATCGCCGTGTTACCGCCGCCGATCACTACCACGCGCCGGCCGACGGGTACCGCGTCGAGCGTGACGCTCTGGCGCAGCCGAGCAATAAAGTCCACCGCGTCGAGCACGCCGTCAATTGTCTCACCGTCAACATGCAGCGCATTGACGCCCCCCAGCCCGATGCCAATGAAAACGGCATCGAATTGCGCGCGCAACCGCGCGACGGTCATGTCGCGGCCGAGCCGCTGCCCGGCGCGCAGTTCGATACCACCGATCGACAGCAGCCATCGCACTTCACGCTGCGCAAAGTCGTCGATCGTCTTGTATGCGGCAATGCCGTATTCGTTCAAGCCGCCCGGCTTGTCATGCATGTCGAAGATCGTCACCCGGTGCCCAGCCTGGGCCAACGTATGCGCGCAGGCTAACCCCGCCGGACCCGAGCCGACCACCGCGACATGCGTTCCAGTGTCGGCGGCCCGCGTGAACAGCGGTTTGCCTGACGCCGCCTCGCGCGCCATCTGGTGGTCGGTCGCATGCCGTTGCAGTGCGCCGATCGCCACCGGCTTGCCATCCTGCTTGTTACGCACACAAGCGCCTTCGCAGAGGATTTCGGTCGGGCAGACGCGCGCGCACATGCCGCCGAGCGGGTTGGCCGACAGGATGTCACGCGCGGCGCCCGTCAGGTTGCCGTTGCCGATCTTGCGGATGAACCCCGGGATGTCAATGCTCGTCGGGCATGCGTTCACGCACGGCGCGTCGTAGCAATAATGACAGCGGTTCGCCTCGACGACAGCCGCGGAGGCGCCCAGCGGTGGCGCGACATCGGCGAAGTTTGCCGCGAGCTGGTCCGCAGGCAGGCGGCCTGCTGCAATGTCGCCGGTTTGTTGCAAGGACATTAAAGGTTCCTTTGAGCAAAAAACACAATCCTACCGGCCGCGATGTACGGCTCGCATAAACCGAACCGATCACCCTATGATGGGAACGGCTATCGCGGCTCGCACGCGCGCTCGAGCATCGCATGCAGCAGCACGTTGGCGCCGGCCTCGATCCATTCGGGCTTCGCGTCCTCGACCTCGATCGTCTTGTTCTCGCTCTCCAGGACGGCCCCTGCTCGATATGCAGATCGAACGCCGCGTGAATCGGCCGCCCGCCGCACAGCTGCGCGTCCGCATAGCCGATGCGCGCGTCTCGATCGGCCGTTCAGTGACGATCCCATGGTCGTTGTGCAGATACTCGCCCTGATACCGCATTCCCGACGTCGTGCCGGTGTAGTGGTAACAGCATACCCATTTTATTTCCAGCAGGAAAGGCTGTCCGTTTTCCCGATAGATTTCCGGCGTCGTGATTTTCGTGCTCCTGCGTTGATCTCGCTGGCCAGCGTCGGCCCAAAATCGGCATAGCGCTCGCGGAGGATCGAGAGCGTGCGCTCGGCTGTTCCAGCATCCAGCCGGTTGTTGCTCGGTTTCGACCGCCGCCGCGACACGAGACCTTGCGGTCCGTGTTCGCGTAGTCGTTCGATCAGACGACGAATCTGTCGGGTCGTCAACTCGAGTCGTTGGGCCGCGCGCCACGGCTTGAGTTTGCCCTCCACCACATCCTGAATGACCCTGAATCGGTCTAGCTCGCGCATCGTCATGGTTATCCGCTTTGTCGTTGCCATCAAACCCTCCGGCACTGGATTCCCAGCCGCCGGTTAGCTTACGATGAACCGAAAAGCGGACATCTGAACTTAGCTAAAAGCGGACATTACAACGTAGCCGCTACATCCCTAATATGCGATAACTTAACTTATGTCAACTTTGCCATATGGATGAAGAAATCGGCTCTTCCACACTTTGTGTGAACCTGCGGGTGGCAATGACGATCAAGCCGGTATCGCATCACTCGGATAATCGGCATGGATTTTTCCTTTCTTCAACGCCTGTTGCCCGCTTCCGACATGCGCATTCTCGGATGGGAGATGATCGGCAATCGGCTCATCATTGCACTGAAACATCAAGGGCACGTTGCGCACTGCACGGCGTGTGGAGCGACAAGTTCCCGGATACACGCAGAGTACCGACGACGCGTTGAGGACCTACCGTGTAGTGGCTATCGCGTCACACTGGAAATCCATGTGCGGCGCTTTCGTTGCGATAACACAACGTGCCGCCGGCGAACATTCGCCCAATGCCCGGCGCAATTCGGCGCACGTCAGCAGCGCCGCACAGCCCGAGCACAGACGGTGCTGTGGCATGTGGGCTTGGCGCTCAGTGGCGCCGCGGGTGCGCGCCTGGCGCAGCGGCTGGGCATCTTGATCAGCGGCGAAACGATACTCCGTTTGCTTAAACGCAACGGCCAGAAGCACGTCGCGACGACATCGCCCCCTACCATTATTGGCGTCGATGACTGGGCATTCAAGCGCGGTCATCGCTATGGCACCCTACTGGTCGATCTCGAGCAACGGCGCCCATTGGATCTGTTGCCCAATCGTGATGCGACCTCGGTGGCGAACTGGCTAACAGGAAACCGCGCAATCCGAATCGTGTCACGCGATCGCGCTGGGGTTTACGCCGAAGGCATCACCCGTGGTGCGCCGCAAGCCATACAAGTGGCCGACCGATGGCATCTATTGAAGAATCTTGGCGATGCCATTGAGCGCGCGCTGAGCCGCTGCCAGCGGCCTATCCGCGAAGTTGCACGCTCGCTCGATCACGAGCACGCTGCTGCCACATTGCCAGCGATCGAATCGAATGCGCCCGGCGTGGCAACAACATCGCGCGCCAAGGAGGAACAAGCACAGCGGCGCGAAGCACGGCTCGCACGCTATGAATCGGTCATGCGCCACCATCAAAGTGGGATGGCAATACGCGCGATTGCGCGCATCACGGCATTGGAGCGGCGTACGGTACGGCATTGGATCAACTCCGGTGAGTTCCCTGAGCGGGCGCAACGGTTGCCAGCCGCCAGCAAGTTGGATCCCTATCGAGCGTATCTTGCCCAGCGCTGGCGTGAAGGTTGTCAAAACGCGGCGAGGTTGTATCGGGAAATCGTGGGCCAAGGGTTCAACGGCGGTTGTGGCATCGTACGCCAAGCCCTTCAGCCTTGGCGACAAGGCTGTGCAATCACGCAGCAGCTGCGTACTGCTGTATTGCGAGCGGTACCTTCCACTCGTCGCGTAGGCTGCTGGTTAATGGGTCGGGGCACGGCGTCGCTCCCCGACAACAACAAGCGGCACATCGAGCACTTTGTTCAACGACTCGGCGAGCGAAATCCACAGATTGTGGCGATCCGGCGGCTGTCGCTCGAGTTCACCGACATAGTCAAGCGCCGCGCACATCAAGCGTTGGCAAGCTGGCTGCGTCAAGCGCAGGCCAGCGGTGTACCAGAAATGCAGCGGTTTGCAGCGGGCATCGGCCACGACTACGATGCCATACACGCTGCACTGCTCACACCCTACAGCAACGGCATCGTCGAAGGCCATGTCAATCGGCTCAAGTTCCTCAAGCGCCAAATGTATGGCCGCGCCGGCTTCCAACTGCTTCGTACTCGCGTGTTGAATCGGTGCTGACTTGTGACGTGAAACTTCACACAAAGTGTGGAAGAGCCGACAAACTATATGCACTACATGCGCCGGAAGTTGCATGCATCGGCAAAGGCAAGGCCCGCCAACCGTACGAGTTTGGCGTCAAGGTAAGTCTAGCTATCACGCACAAACAAGGGCTCATTGTCGGTACGCGAGCGTTTGCTGGCAACCCCTACGACGGCCACATTTTGGCCGAACAGCTCGAACAAACCTCGATCCTAATACAGGATTTGGCCGGTGCCCCACGTGTCAAGACTGTGCTGACCGATCTGGGCTTTCGTGGTGTGGACGCTCAGGTTGCGCCCGTACAGTTGATGCATCGCGGAAAACTCAACAGGCTGACCCCGGCACAACAGCGTCGTTTGAAGCGGCGTCAAGCCATCGAGCCGATCATCGGGCATGTCAAACAGGATCGTGGAATGCGGCGCTGCTGGCTCAAAGGCGTCACCGGTGATGCGGTACATGCCGTGCTGTGCTCGACAGGCTATAACCTGCGCTGGCTGCTGC
This sequence comes from Mycetohabitans sp. B3, assembly GCF_021498065.1. Classification (NCBI taxonomy): domain Bacteria; kingdom Pseudomonadati; phylum Pseudomonadota; class Betaproteobacteria; order Burkholderiales; family Burkholderiaceae; genus Mycetohabitans; species Mycetohabitans sp. B3. Next base: position 52,122 of record NZ_JAHLKN010000022.1, read on the forward strand.
GCGCCATTACCCGATTGGGCATCCAGCCCGCCTTTTTTGTGCTTGGGTGGCTGCGCTCGCTTTGGCGCTGCGCCGCTACCTGTCCTGTTTCATTTCCCGCGCACGGGACTTCTCATCCAAATTTTTAATTTTGAAGGGCGAGCTTCTATGAGCAGAAAGTTGTCAAGAGTTTTGTGCAAGGAAAAAGTCCATAAGCAGATACCTCGACTTTTAGCCAAGCGATATCAACGCTCGTTAGGGTGGGGTCGAGCCGATTGTGCGCACGTGAGAGATTCACCTCTCACCCACTTCTATCCGCCGGATTTGGCCGGCCTCATCCTGTATGCGCGCTACGCCGGACATTCTGGTCCGGTGGATA
>NZ_JAHLKN010000023.1:0-296 GCF_021498065.1 Mycetohabitans sp. B3
TATCCACCGGACCAGAATGTCCGGCGTAGCGCGCATACAGGATGAGGCCGGCCAAATCCGGCGGATAGAAGTGGGTGAGAGGTGAATGTCTCACGTGCGCACAATTGGTTCGACCCCACCTTAATGCGTGTTGATATCGCTTGGCTAAAACTCAAGGTATCTGCTTATGGATTTTTTTTCTTGCACAAAACTCTTGACAACTTTCTGCTCATAGAAGTTGGACCTGAACAATCCGTCCAGGCTGATGCAGTAAAGCAGGGAAGCTGAAACGGTATGGTGAGAATTGCAAGAGGCAG
>NZ_JAHLKN010000024.1:0-87839 GCF_021498065.1 Mycetohabitans sp. B3
TCGCGCTCACCCAAACTGTCCATGATCACGCTGAAACGCCGTCCACCATCAGCCTGATTCGACCGTCCATGATCGCTGAAATACGCATACAGGCCTGCCCTTGGGAGGAAAAATGCGTATCAGTGACTTGCTGAATTCGGGGAGTGTCCCACCATGCGCTCACGAAGAAAAACAGAAAGGCGCCGACGTACAGCCTAGCAACTTACAGTCCCATGCGCGGCTAGACACGCTTGGAGGTCAAGACGGCCGCGTTACCAAAAGAAAGAAAAGCGCTGACTCCACTCGGTCCGCCATTAAGCAGTCGGGTCGATTTGCGCTGAAATCGTCGAGTCAGAACGGCGCGTTGGTGCTAGAACGAACCACTAAGCGCGCGTCCGATAAGAATCACACTGAAGACCCGACCATGTGGCTGGCCGCTAAAATTGCGACTGCAGAAGTCAGTACGGGAGGGCCCACTTTTTCGATGCTGGACTTCAGGCCGAAGCAGCCTCTCACAAGGTCTAAAGAATTGATCGGTACATTTCTTCAGCTTTGTTCCGACCCCAAGGCAGCGAAGTACGCAAGCCACTTGCGCCATTTTGTGAAATGGGCTGCAGAAGAGCCAGGCCGAGGAACGCTGGATGATGTAATAAATTCCGAGTTGACGCCGAAGAATCAGCCTACTATCAACGCTTGGCGGAAGGATCCACACAACCCTTACGCCCGCGAAGGTTACGCCGCATTTAATGCCTTACGGGCAACGTACGGTAAAACGGTCGACCCACACAATAAGCCGTTACCACGCTATGATACGTTGATGAACCTTAATGACGCTTAGAAAGCGACTTCCCTGCCGGGGATTTGTTGCTAGCCGTTGAAACTGCTGCAGCCGCACGCCGATTCGCGCAGCGATGCCGCCCGACCCTAGATCCGCACCGCTGGCGCGACGTAAGGACATTCGTAGCGCCGGCGCACCGTGCCGTTCTCGTCGACACTTTCCAGGTGCACGTTAAACTGCCACAGCCGCGCCATGTGTTTGAGCACCTCTTCGGTGTCGCTGCCCAGATGTCGATGGTCGGTCATGAAGTGACGCAGCGTGAGACTGCGATCACCTCGTGTATTCACTGACCATACTTGGATATTTGGCTCACGGTGATGGATATCATACTGGCGCGACAGCGCCTGCCGGACGTATTGGTAGCCGCTTTCATCATGGATCGCGGAGACTTCCAGAGCCTCTTTCGAATCGTCGTCCAGGATCGAGAACAGCCGCATGTCCCGGATCAATGACGGCGACAAATATTGGGCAACGAAGCTTTCATCTTTGAAGTTGCGCATCGCATAGTCGAGTGCCTCGAGCCACGAGCTGCCCGCCAAGTCGGGAAACCAGCGCCGGTCCTCGTCGGTTGGCTGCTCACAGATGCGGCGAATGTCCGTCATCATCGAAAACCCCAGCGCATACGGGTTGATCCCGCTGTAATACGGTTTGGTCACCGGTGGCTGGTAGACGACATTGCTGTGCGAATGCAGAAATTCGAGCATGAAGCCGTCAGCCAGCTTGCCTTCGTTGTACAGCGTATTGAGCAGTGTGTAGTGCCAGAAGCAGGCCCACCCTTCATTCATCACCTGGGTTTGCCGTTGCGGATAGAAGTACTGCCCGATCTTGCGCACGATTCGTATGACTTCGCGTTCCCATGGCTCCAATAGCGGGGCATTCTTTTCGGCGAAATACAACAGGTTTTCCTGCGGCTCGGGCGGATAGCGGGTTTCATCCGCGTCGTCCACGGTTTCGGGCTTGGAGCGCGCTGGCAGTGTGCGCCATAATTCGTTGACTTGCGTCTGCAAATACGCCTCGCGCTCGCGTTGCCGCTCCAGTTCCCGCTGTAGCGACAACTTTTGAGGACGCTTATAGCGGTCCACGCCGTAGTTCATCAGCGCATGGCATGAATCGAGCAACTCCTCGACGCGGTCCAGGCCGTAGCGCTCCTCGCATTCGGCAATGTAGTGCTTGGCATAGACCAGGTAGTCGATGATCGCGTGAGCGTCGGTCCACAGCCGAAATAGATAATTGCCTTTAAAAAACGAGTTGTGGCCGTAGGCCGCATGCGCGATCACCAGTGCTTGCATCGTCATCGTGTTTTCTTCCATCAGATAGGCGATGCAGGGATTCGAATTGATGACGATTTCGTATGCTAGTCCCATCTGGCCGCGCCGGTAGCTTTTCTCGGTCGCAAGAAAGTGCTTGCCGAAAGACCAGTGCCGGTAATTGACCGGCATGCCGACCGACGCATACGCGTCCATCATCTGCTCGGCGCTGATCAATTCCAGCTGGATCGGATAGGTGTCAAGTTTATAGTGCTCTGCCACGCGCGCAATTTCAGCGTCATAGCGTTCAATTAGCTCGAAGGTCCAGTCCGACGGACTCGGCAATGGCCGGCGACCATTGCCATGGTCGCTCGGTCGCATGCGGGTATCCCCGCTAGCATCGTCACCGAGCATCGCGACACGTTCCTCGCCCGGCTGGCGAGATTTTGGTTTGGAGTTCATGCGGCCACCTGTTTTTCGAACAATTCGCGAAACACTGGATAGATGTCCGCCGCGTCATCGACCTTTTTCATCGTGAAATGAGGTACTGCGTCAGCCAGCTGGCTGTATTCGAACCATAGGTTCTGCACTTCCTGGGCTACCTGGATATACGCAAAGTACCGCGTTTTTGGCAGGATGTCGTTTTCCAGCAGCTTACGGCATTTTGGCGAATCGTCCGTCCAATTGTCGCCATCGGATGCCTGTGCGCCATAAATATTCCATTCTGTCGGCGAATAGCGCTCGTCAATGATCTTCTTCATTAGCTCCAACGCACTGGAGACCACGGTGCCACCGCTTTCGGTCGAGTGAAAAAAAGTATCCTCGTTGACCTCTTCCGCACGCGTGTGGTGCCGGATGAACACCACCTCGATCTTTTCATAGTTACGCGTCAGAAACAGGTATAGCAGGATGAAGAAGCGCTTGGCCAAGTCCTTGCGCTGTTCGTCCATCGAACCGGAAACGTCCATCAAGCAAAACATGACTGCCTGGCTGGACGGAGTGGGTTGCTTGACGCGATTCACGTAGCGCAGGTCGAATGGGTCAATGAACGGTATCCGCCAGATGCGTCCCTTCAGGTGATGGATTTCATCCTCGAGCCGTTTGATCTCGGCCCGGCGATCGCCCGGGTCGTCCTTCAACTCGTCCAGTTGCGCCTCGAGTTCGCGCAGCTGGTTGACCAACGGCGCACCAAGCGCGATGCGCCGACTCAGCGCACTGCGCAATGAGCGCACGACGTCGATGTTGTTCGGCGTGCCTTCGGTCGCCCAGCCGGCACGCTGGTTCTTCCAACTTGGCACCGCCATCAGGTGTGTCTTAACCAATCGTGGCAGTTCCAGGTCGTCGAAGAAATACTGCATGAATTCCTCGCGAGACAACTCGAACACGAAGTCGTCCTGCCCCTCGCCTTCGTTGCTCGCCTGTCCTCCGCTCCCACTCCCCCCACCGCCGGGCGGGCGCGGAATTTTGTCGCCTTTCACGTAGTCCGCGTTGCCTGGATGGACGATTTCGCGCCGCCCGCCCGGTGCATGATGGAACATCGGCTCGCCGATATCCTTCTTCGGAATCGTGATGCTCTTCGTACTCTGGATGTCCTTGATGCTGCGGTCGCGCACGGCCTCGGACACCGCTTCGCGGATATAGTGCTTGACCCGTCGCAAGAAGCGTTCGCGATTCGCAATACTCTTATTCTTGCCGGCAAGTCTGCGGTCGATGATCTGATGAAGCACGTTGCCGTCCCCCGCTGTCGTGAAAGGCGCAACCCGCGCACGCGGCGCGGCGACGCGCGCGGTGATGTTCGCCGCCGCGCCGGCACCGCCCCGGTACACAAGACGCCGCGTTGCTTATGGCGCCAATACGCTATGCACGCTTGCTGTTAGGAAGACTTGCGCACGCGTAGATACCAGTCGCACAGCAGGCGGACCTGCTTAGGCGTGTAACCCTTGGCGACCATCCGGTTGACGAAGTCCTCATGCTTGCGTTGCTCCTCGGCGGAGCCCTTCGCGTTGAATGAAATAACCGGCAGAAGTTCCTCCGTGTTGGAGAACATTTTCTTCTCGATCACAACACGCAGCTTTTCGTAGCTGATCCACGCCGGATTCTTGCCACCATTAGCTGCACGCGCACGCAGGACAAAGTTGACAATCTCGTTGCGGAAATCTTTTGGATTACTGATTCCCGCCGGCTTTTCGATTTTCTCCAATTCCGCGTTCAACGCCGCGCGATCGAAGCTCTCGCCGGTGTCGTGATCCCGGAACTCTTGATCCTGGATCCAGAAGTCCGCATAAGTCACATAGCGGTCGAAAATGTTTTGGCCGTATTCGGAATACGATTCCAGATAGGCAGTCTGGATCTCTTTGCCGATGAACTCCGCGTAGCGCGACGCCAGAAGCTCCTTGACGAACGATAAGTACTTTTGTTCAATTTCCGGTGGGAACTGCTCGCGCTCGATCTGCTGCTCGAGCACGTACATCAGGTGTACCGGGTTGGCGGCAACCTCAGCCGTGTCGAAATTGAACACCCGCGACAGGATCTTGAACGCGAAGCGTGTCGAGATGCCTGTCATGCCTTCGTCAACGCCAGCGTAGTCGCGATACTCTTGGTACGACTTCGCCTTCGGATCGGTGTCCTTCAGGTTTTCGCCGTCATAGACCAGCATCTTAGAAAACAGACTGGAGTTTTCCGGCTCCTGCAAGCGAGTTAGCACGGCGAACTGCGCCATCATCTTCAGCGTGCCCGGTGCACAAACAGCGGAACCGAGCGACGAGTTCCGGATCAACTTGTCATAAATCTTGATCTCTTCCGAGTAGCGTAGGCAGTACGGCACCTTGATCACGAAAATCCGATCGAGCAGCGCCTCGTTATTCTTGTTGTTCCGGAATGCTTTCCATTCCGATTCGTTCGAGTGCGCAAGGATAATACCGTCGAACGGAATCGCGCCGAAGCCCTCCGTACCCTTGAAGTTGCCTTCCTGCGTGGCGGTCAGTAACGGGTGCAGCACCTTAATCGGAGCCTTGAACATTTCGACGAACTCGAGCAGGCCCTGGTTGGCCAGGCACAGTCCCCCCGAGTAGCTGTACGCGTCGGCATCGTCCTGCGCATACTGCTCCAGCTTGCGGATATCGACCTTGCCGACCAGCGATGAGATGTCCTGGTTGTTCTCGTCACCCGGCTCGGTCTTCGCAATTCCAATCTGACGCAGCACCGATGGATAGCGCTTGACCACGCGGAACCGGCGGATATCGCCGTTGTACTCGTGTAGGCGCTTGACGGCCCACGGAGACAGGATACTTTTCAGGTAGCGGCGAGGTATTCCATACTGCTCTTCAAGGATCGGGCCATCCTCGTCGTAGTCGAACAAGCCGAGCGGTGATTCGTTGACCGGCGAGCCTTTAATCGAGTAGAACGGCACTCGCTCCATTAATTGCTTCAAACGCTCCGCGATCGACGATTTACCGCCGCCGACCGGCCCAAGTAGATACAGGATCTGTTTCTTTTCCTCGAGCCCCTGTGCAGAATGGCGGAAATAGGCGACGACCTGCTCGATTACCTCTTCCATGCCATAGAACTCACGGAATGCCGGGTAAATCTTGATGACTTTGTTGGCAAAAACACGCGACAACCTCGGATCATTGCGGGTATCGACGTGTTCCGGCTCCCCGATCGCCATCAACATGCGTTCGCCAGCCGTGGCGTACGCGGCAGGATTGTTCTTGCACAGTTCGAGATACTCTTCTAACGAGAACTCTTCCTCTCTCGTCTTTTCGAAGCGGGTCGCGAAACTGTTGTAAATATCCATACCACCTCCTCGCCGATATTCAACGAGAGCTGCCGGTCAAGCGCCGCGGTGCACGCGTCGTATCACGCGCTCGGGCCGGTCGACCGGCATGCCCTTAGACTCATCCTAATCCTATTTCGGGAGAATTTCACCAACCGCACGTAGTGTTTGCTAAGATAATTTAACCGCTGGCGCGCCATACACCGAAGCCCTACAATATTGATCCCGCACCGTTCGCTGTGCAACGTTATCATGACATCGGTATTGGCTTGCTTTCAACCCTGGCCAGTCGCAGCGGTGGGCTGAGCTGACCCGCCGAACAATCGATGCCTTCGGCCCAAAGCGCGTTGACCAACGACCCACTGTTGGGATCATCGCCGACGCGGCCGATCATCGACGCCTGTGCCCCAAGCCGAGTGGCGACGACGGTCTGGTTAGCGCCCTTGCCGCCCGAAATCAACGCGAAGTTGTGTCCACTCAGCGTTTCGCCAGAAACGGAAGACGCGGTGCGCACCGCCAGGTCCACGTTTAAGCTGCCGACCGCGGTAACACGGCCGGTGCACGTATGTGGCCGTTGTACGCTCGTCATAGGGCCGCCGCAGTGGACTCGCGCACCGCCAACTGTGGCGTGACGACGCGCCGTTGTGGACCCCCTTGCACATTGCCACTGATACGCTCGAACAAGGTCTGCGCCGCCGCCTCGCCAAGCTGCAAAATCGACTGGCCTACGGTGGACAGCGCCGGGTAAACATAGCGGGATAACTCGATATCGTCGAATCCGATAATCGACAACTCCTCCGGCACCTGGATCTTGCGCTTGGCCGCCGCTCGCAATGCGCCCATGCCCATTATGTCGTTGCTGGCAAAGATGGCGCTGGGCTTCACGCGGTCGAGCAGCCGGCTTGCGGCCACATAGCCGCCTGGGATCGTGAAACCGCCCTCGACGATGCCGTCCTTGACAATCTCAATGCCACGCTCGGCCATCGCGCGTAGAAAGCCCTGGACGCGCATCGCGCTGACCGCCATCTGCACCGGCCCGGTGATGCAACCGATGCGTACGTGGCCGAGTTCCAGCAGGTGGCAGGTGGCTAGATACGCGCCGCGCTCATGGTCGATCTGCACCAGATCGGCGCTCGGGCCCTCGATTTCCCGGTCCACCACTACGATCGGTACGCCAGCGGACGCCAGCACGCTGTCCGCGCCGGCCGACGCGACAATCAGCCCATCGATGCGCTTTTCCTGTAACACTCGCAGATAATTGCGTTGCTTGGTCGGATCGTCATCCGAATTGCATAAAAAGACACAATATCCGGTTCTTTCGCAGTGGTCTTCGATGCCGCGCGCCAACTCGGCAAAGTACGGATTCGTGCCGTTTGGAATGACCAGCCCGATCGTCGCCGTGGAACGCGCCTTCAGTGAACGGGCAACCGCCGACGGCACATAATTCAGTTGCCTGATCGCATGCTCGACCTTTGCCCGCACATCGGCACTGACCGGACGGGAATTATTCACCACATGCGAAACGGTGGTAAACGACACGCCTGCAAGTGCCGCCACGTCCTTGATCGTCGTCATTGCCAGTTACTCTTGAGGTTTGAAAGCGCCGATACCTAACATACGGTGCCCTCGTCCGCCAGCGCGTCGTCAAAGCCGCGGGTCGATGTGTCAACGTCGACATGTCGTTGCCGAGGAAACAGTGTTGCGCAAAGCGACGTTATTTCGAGCTGTGATGGTATGGAGGGGAGCCGGCGCGTCGCCCGGGCATATTCATCCTAGCTCGGTTCCGCCACCGCTCATTGACGACCGGAGCGCTGCGACGCGTGGGTAGCGAAGTGGTGATCGATCAGCGACAGCAGCGTATCGACGTCCACCGGCTTGACCTGATGGTGGTTGAAACCGGCCGCGCGGCTGCGAGCGATGTCGTCGAACTCGCTCAGCCCCGTCAACGCGATGATCAGCGCGTCACGTGTCGACGGATGCTCGCGCAGCCGGCGCGCGACGTCGTAACCACTCATGCGCGGCATCGCCAAGTCGAGCAGCACGATATGTGGGGCGAAATGCGTGGCGCATTCCACTGCGGTGGGACCGTCGAGCGTCGCCTCGACCTGGAAACCCTCGATTTGCAGCAGCAATGCCAGCCCCTCGCACGCGTCTTCGGCGTCGTCGACCACGAGCACGCGCAAACCATGTCGGGCAAGGGCCCCACCGGCCGCGGCCGTGGCGGATGACACGGAACTAGAGGGCTGGACAGGCTGCGATGCCATTGTGAAATCGGACGTTAGACAAATGAACAGTAGGAATGCTGCACTACAGAGTGCCATGCAGCACGGCGGTCGTTAAGGAAGCAAACGCTGTTCCAACGTGAAGGCAATTACCGCAATCTGTGTTGGGGCATTCGCCTGCCATCGCGCTGCGTGTACCAATGACGACTTACGCGCCGCGCCGGGATGCCCCTGTGGTCGTCGGCCGAGGCGCGCGATAGGGCACCTTTACACCGGCTTTGCAGAACTTACCGGTCGAACTTTTGCAATATTGACCGACACAGACTGGTACAACGCGCCATTGTTGCACATAAAGCATGCCACGCACCGCCGGCTCGCCGCGCAAGGTCCCCACGAAAGGTTGCCTAGATGCCAAGCCGACAGCTGACGCACGCCGCCTCAGGATCGCATCGCGGTCGATGCGGCCGCTCGTGGTGCGGTGCACCGTGTGCAGCGCCGTCGAATTCTCTATGATCGGGATACGGCGGCCTGTTTAAGCCGAATGGCCAGCTGATCGCTGCAGACGCCGTTGTTTCGTGACCACACACCAATGGCGGACGGAGGCGCATGATGGCATGGAGACCGAACCGCTGGATCAGGCGTTGGCTGATCGCCACGTTCGTATGGGCGGTGCCCGTCGCGCTGATTACAATTCACGAGATCCAGGTCGAGATGGCCTACAATCGCACCGATCTGCAACGCGCGCTCGGCAATTGGAAACTCAGCGCGCCCGAGCGTGCCATGGACGCGGCTGGCCGTTGCGCCGGGACCGCGGAGCAGGCCCGGGCGGCCGGATGCCCGGCCGCGATTGTGTCGGCGCATGCGTCGGCATTGCAGGCAGCGCAGGACGACTATGCGAGACGCCGGCGCACGCTGCTGTCGTACCTGAGCCAGGCCATCTTCGGCTATTGGGTCGTGCCCTCGTCGTTTGTCTTCGCTGTCGGCCTAGTTGTCGTATTCGTGCGCTTGGCGTTGCGACGCCCCTCGCCTAAGCGGCCGGGGCGCACACCGACGGCCTCATCCGAGTTGTCTGGCACACCGGCGCCTGCCCCGCCCTGCCGTGCCGGACCTGACGCCAACACCAGGCTCGATGGAATCGACAGTTGAGACACACTCGCATTGAGGGCCCTGTATCGAGCAATTGGGCAACCGTCCGGGTTATTTGGGGAACCATTACGCAGTTGGCCCGCTCCATGCTTCAGTGTCGTGGCAGTTCCCCGAAAGCAACCTAGGAGAATGAGATGGAAAGAAGAAAGTTCATAGTGACGACCTCCGCCCTACTCGCATCAGGCGGCCTCGCGCTCACCGGTTGCACGACGACCACCCAGACTTCTGCGTCGAGGGCATCCGGCAACGCAGCCAAGCGCCAGAGCATCAATACTTCGGTCAATGAAACGTTGGCACGCCTCTATACCACCGCCAACGGTTCGCGGGAGCTGGTCGCGAAGTCCCGTGGCGTGCTGGTGTTCCCGTCCGTCGTGTCCGCAGCCTTCATTGTCGGGGGCCAGTATGGCGAAGGTGCGCTGCGTGTCGGTGAAGAGACGGCTGGCTATTACAGTACCGCAACGGGCTCGTTCGGCTTGCAGGCCGGTGCGCAATCCAAGGCGCTGGTTTTCCTGTTCATGACGCAGGACTCACTGGACAAGTTCCGCAACAGCGAAGGCTGGGCCGTGGGCGCCGATGCGACCGTCGCGGTGCTGAAAGTCGGCGTGAACGGCAAAATCGATACCACCACGGCCACCGCGCCGGTGCAGGCGTTCGTGCTGACGAATGCGGGCCTGATGGCCGGCGTGTCGTTGGAAGGCACGAAGGTGACGAAACTGAAGCTCTAAGCCGCGCGCGCTCATGAGCCTGACCGTGACAGCGGGCCCGGTGGTGGCGCTGGTCGCCGACATTCTGATCCTGTTGATACCGCGACTATTGAATATCATTATCGCGTTGTATCTGATCATTATCGGCCTGTTTGGCTTGTTCGGTGACAAGCTGCATTGACACGGACGGTAGCTCAACGCATGGCCCCTGGTGGGGCCAGGTTGCCCGCGCGGGGCCGGCGGCTCGTCACGCAAAGCGACGTGGCGGCGTCAGCTTGCCGCGTCCACCGGGCTGTGTAGTTTGGTCGGCGCTGCGCGATCGATAACTTTGAAGCGCGCGCGCCGCTGCGCGCGTACGACCGTATGGTAGGCTTCTAGATACTGCTGCGCCATGCGGCGCGACGTGAAGCGTCGCTCGAAGCACGCTCTCACGCGTTCACGCGACAACGTGCCAACGCGGTTGACCGCCGCAACCGCACTGATTTCGTCCTCTACGATGAAGCCAGACTGCGCTTCGTCGATCACCTCTGACACCGAACCCCGGTTGAACGCGATGACCGGTGTGCCGCAGGCCATCGCCTCGATCATCACCAGACCGAACGGCTCGGGCCAGTCGATCGGAAACAGTAGTGCGTGTGCGCCAGACAGGAAGTGCGCTTTTTGCTCGTCAGCGATTTCCCCAATGAACTCGACGTGCGGCAACGCCAACAATGGCCGTATGTCGCGCTCGAAATACTGCTGGTCGGCGGCGTCGACTTTGGCGGCGATGCGGATCTTCATGCCGCAGAATCCGGCGATCCGGATCGCGATATCGACACGTTTTTCCGGCGATATCCGGCCAAGGAACGCTAGGTACTGTGGCTGCACGGGCTGTGGCGTGTACAGCATCTCGGGCAGGCCGTGGTAGACGGTCGTCAGCCACTTCGCCTGCGGCAGCGGCTCGCGCTGTGCGTCCGAGATCGATACGACCGCTGCGTTCGAGAAAGTGTCGAAGATCGGCTGTTGTTCCGGCAGGTCCAGCCGCCCATGCAGCGTAGTGATAAAGGGCGTGTCCTGGCGGCCGAACAGCGAAAACGAGTAGTAGTCCAGGTGAAAATGCAGCACGTCGAATTCTCTCGCTTGCTGCCGCACCCGTTCCATCAACAGCATATGCGGAGCGATCCGATCGCGAATAGCGGGATCGAGTCGCAGCGCCCGCGGCCAGACCGGCACAAGCTTGGCCCGAGTGTCCGAGTCTGCGCTGGCGAACAGCGTCACATCGTGGCCGAGATCGACCAGCGCTTCGGTGATATACGAGACGACGCGCTCCGTGCCACCATACAGCTTAGGCGGCACCGACTCGGTAAGTGGCGCGATCTGGGCAATCCTCATGCTTGTCTCCGATTTAGAAATTTCCGCGGTGATGCGGTCATCGGGCCTGCAACCGGGCGTGCCAGTATGACACACTGCACGTGCACGTTTGCACCCTGTTTCACCACGCAGCTGCCGCAGCACGGGCGCCTGCCGTGGAAACATCAGCGCGGTGGCCGGTCAATGCTGCCCCGGCACCGCGCGTGCGTGCCCGCGCAAATCGGCGATGAAGGTGTCGCGCCAGACGCCCAGGTCATTATCGCGCAGATGTTGCATGTTGGTCTGGTAGCGCTCTTGTCGCTCCACCAGTGGCATCGCCAACGCATGCTCAAGGGCCTCGGACATACCGATAATATCGTACGGGTTGGTGATCAGTGCCCCGGGCAGCTCCAGCGCCGCGCCGGCAAAGCGCGATAGGACCAGCACGCCAGGATCGTCCGGATTTTGGGCGGCAACATACTCCTTGGCCACCAGGTTCATTCCGTCACGCAGTGGCGTGACCAGGCCGATTTGTGACTCGCGAAATAGCGACATCAGCTTCCAACGGTCATAGCGCTGGTTTAAATATCGGATCGGCGTGTAGTCCAGGCCGGAAAACCGGCCGTTGATCCGGCCGGCCTCATATTCGAGGCTCTGCCTAATTTCCTGATACGACTGAACGTCCGAGCGCGTGGGCGGGGCCACCTGAACGAGCGTGACATTGCCGCGCCAGTGCGGCGCACGCTCTAGCAATTGCTCGAATGCCCGGAAGCGCTCGACAAGCCCCTTCGAGTAATCGAGCCGGTCCACGCTCATAATCAGCTTGCGCCCTTCCAAGCTTTGCTTTAGTTCCAGCACGTGTTGCCGGCTCTCGTGGCGACGCGCTTGCTCAGCGATGTCATCGGGGAAAACACCGATCGGGTAGGCAGCGCCGTGCAATACGCGCCCGTATGCCTCGATCCGGCCGTTGTCCCACACTTTGCCCTGCGCGTGTCGCTCGACATAATCGGCGAAGGCGCGCAGATCGACCGCGGTTTGGAAACCCACCACGTCATAGCTGCACAGCACGCGCACCAGTTCGTCGTGCGGCGGGATGTTCAGCAGAATCTGCGGCGATGGAAACGGGATATGCAGAAAAAAGCCGATCCGGTTCTGCACCCCAAGCTGGCGCAGCGCATCGCCGAATGGGATCAAGTGATAATCGTGGACCCAGATCACATCGTCAGGCCGCAGCAAAGGCAGTAGCTTCTGCGCAAGCCACCGGTTCACGCGCAGGTACCCTGCATAATCTGCGCGGTCGTAGACGGCCAGGTCATTGCGATAGTGGAAAACAGGCCACAGCGTCGCATTCGAAAAACCGCGATAGTATTGATCGTAGTCTTTGCGCGTCAGCCCGACGGTTGCGAACGTGACCTTGCCGTCCTCTACGAGCGTCGGCGTAGCGTTTGCGACCGTTTCGCCGACTACGTCGCCACTCCAGCCGAACCAGACCCCTCCCGTATCCTTCAGCGCGCCGAACACGCCGACGGCGAGTCCACCGGCGGATCCCTTGCTCTCAGTGGGGGTTGCGACGCGATTCGACACTACGACCAGTCGGCTCATTCGCTTATTCTCCGTCAGTTGCTGAATGGGACATGTCGGTTATGACCGATAGCGCGCCGCTGCGGTTCACTCAATGCGCGTCAATCGTCCCGGCGCATCGCCACCGGGTCGGCCTCCGTATGGGCGGCGGTCTTGGACGCTTCCGGTGGCGTGGCCTCGTGCATCGGCTGCGGTTCGGCCTGCAGTGCACGTTCACGTTCAGTGGACAGATCCGCCCGCATCTTCGGCAGGCACTCTGGATAATAGCGCTGGATGAAGGCAATCAATCCTTCTCGTACGCGGCAACGCAAATCCCAATTCAGGCCCGAATCGCTCGAGCTGACCAGTACCCGCAATTGCATCGCGCGATCGGTCGCGTCGGTAACTTGCAATACTTGGACACGCCCATCCCATTCCGGGGCATTGCTGACGATACGTGACAGTTCCTCGCGCAACGGCGGCAACGGCATCTTGTAGTCGACAAACAGGAATACCGTGCCGATGATCTGCGAACTGCTGCGGGTCCAGTTCGTGAACGGATTTTCTATCAACCATTGCAGTGGCACGATCAGCCGCCGCTGATCCCAAATTCGAACGGCGACATAGGTACCCGTGATTTCCTCAATCCGTCCCCACTCGCCTTGGATCACCACCACGTCGTCAAGTCGGATCGGCTGGGACAGCGCAATCTGCAACCCAGCGATCATATTGCCCAGCACTGGTCGCGCCGCGATACCGGCGACCAGACCGGCGACGCCCGCCGACGCGAGCAGGCTCGTGCCGACCTGCCGCACGTTGGGAAACATCATCAACATCGACGCGATGCCGAGCATCACGATCAGCGTCATCACCGACCGAGCAAGCACGCGCGTCTGCGTGTGGATGCGTCGCGCATGCAGGTTGTCGGCCGTGTCCAACGGGTTCGCGGCGACGATTGCATTGCCTACGCCGGCAACCGAACGTACGGCCAACAGCGTCAGCATGCCGATCAACGTCAGGCCACCAACATCGCGCGCGACGCGGATCAACGCCAACTCGTCCGGCGCCTCGTGCAGCACCAGTTCGATAGCCAGCATCGCCAGCGCGTAAAGCGATGGCCACTCGATCGCCCCCGTCACGACAGCCAAGATCGGATAGGGCCGCGTCACGCGACGCATGATCCGGGCGCCGACCCAGTGCCCGGCGCGCACGCACACCACCGCGATCACGGCAACGACGATCAGGCCGGTCCACGAATGCAGCGGCGAAGCAGCAATGTTGCTGATCGGTTCAAGCCAGCTCACCAGCGCTCCATCACTTGCCTGTTGAGCATGGATAGCTCTTGCCCAACCCCAGTGCGACGACCGTACTGGCGTTGTAGTCCTTTGCGTTTGGCGTATTTGCCAAATACTTGCGCACCGCGTCAGTCAACTCCGCCGCTTTCACGTTATCGGGCAAGCAAAAGTACTGCCCTACACGCGGCCCTGTCGTACCGCCAATGGCTTCGATCGTATTGAACACACCATCCGCTGCACCTTCGATGTAGGCTTCGCACGACACGCGCGATTTCACATCAGTGCGCTGGCACAGACGGTCCAGGTCTGCGCCGGTGAACGCGTAAGCGTTCATCGGCACACTGATCGCAAACATTGCGATGGCGCGGAGCAATGTCCGTAGCATGGTGTTCCTTATGTTGTAGTCAAGATCCGGCACGGCGTACCGCCGTGCCGGGCCGGGTTATTTTGTACTGCCTGCGTTACCTGCACTGCCACCGGCCGTGGCAGGCGGGCGTGAATCCTTTTGTCTTTGTTGCACTTGTATTTTCTCCAGTCGCGCGGCTAGGCTGTCCGCGATGTCTTTCTGGTTGTATTGTTTCGCAAAATCGATCGCGGTCAATTCCAACTGGTTCTTCAACGTCAGGTCGGCGCCCTCGTCAAGCAGCAGCTTCACGGTCGTGATATGGCCGCCGCGCGCGGCCATCATCAGCGGCGTGGTGCCGTTCGGCGATGCGGCATCAATGTATGCGGAATGATCGATCAGCAGCTTGACGACCTCATCCTGGCCGGTCGTCGCTGCGTAATGCAGCGGTGTCCAGCCCGACTTGTTGACTTCGGCCCCCTTCTCGATCAGCTGCTTGACCAGCTCAGTCTCGCCGTTGAGCGCGGCCAACATCATCGCGTTCTCGCCAGCACGATCCAGCTTCCCCAGGTCAGTCTTCGGTTGGTCCGCCAACAGCGCGGCGACCTTTTCGGACTTTTCTCGCGCGGCGAGTACCAGCATCGGCATGCCGCCAGCATCGACCAGGTTCGGATCGATACCGGCGGCGAGCAGCTTGCGCACCGCGTCGACATCGTCGAACTTCACCGCCTTGATCATCGCGTCGGCCGGGCTCGCTTGCGCTGTTGACGGGATCGCGGCCCCTATCCCCATCGTCAATGCGCACGTGAGCCATGCCCCAGCCAGCCAGCGCGCTGAGCAACGGTGCAATACCCGGGCGGCGGTAAACGATGAGCGAATGACATCGGAAAACCCAGCGAAATTATTCATACATGACATGAGTTATTTGTCTAATTTATCAATTATAGAAAATTAGATCTCAACATTTTGCGCTGCGGAACAGCCGAAAAAAGTTGGCCGACGTCGCCGCGCCAAGTTGCTCCACGTCGATGCCACGCAGCTGCGCGACGAAACGTCCGACATGGCTGACATACGCAGGTTCATTGGGCTTGCCCCGGTACGGCACAGGCGCCAGGTAAGGCGAGTCTGTTTCGATCAACAAGCGTTCGAGCGGCACTTTGCGAGCGACCTCCTGGATTTGCGTCGCGTTCTTGAATGTCACAATGCCCGACAGCGAAATAAAAAAATTTTGCTCGAGCGCCGCCTGCGCAACATCCCACGTTTCGGTGAAACAATGCATCACGCCGCCGACTGCGGCTGCGCCCTCTTCCTGCATGATCCGCAGCGTATCCTGTGCGGCGGCACGCGTGTGGACGATCAATGGCTTGTCGGCAGCGCGCGCAGCTTGGATATGTGTGCGGAACCGTTGCCGCTGCCATGCCATGTCGTCCAGTGTGCGGCCTTCGAGCCGATAGTAATCCAATCCGGTTTCACCAATCGCAACAACCTTCGAGTCCTGCGCGAGCGAGACCAATTCGGCAACGTCCGGCTCGCGCGCGTGCTCGTGATCCGGATGCACGCCCACTGACGCGAAGATATGTGAATGCGCATGGGCAATCGCCAGCACGGACGGGAACGTCTCGAGATCGACGCTGACGCACAGCGCATGAGTCACCGCACTGACGCGCATCTGCTCGAGCACGTCCGGCAGGCGCTCGGCCATTCCGTCGAAGTTGATGTGGCAGTGTGAATCGATAAACATCGGTACCCCGCGGCGCCGCCGCGCTATTGAAACTGACTTTACGCGCCAGCGGTGAGCCGGCGCCCGACAATGACCACGTCGCGCTCGATGCCATCCAGTGTCGCGATCCGCGGCAACCGGCCCCAATCATCGAAGCCGTAACGGCGGAACAAACGCAGGCTGGGCTCGTTGTGGCCAAAGAGGAAACCGAGCACCGTGTGCACGCCCAACGAGGGCACATGCTCGAGCGCCGCAGACAGCAATGTGATCCAAGCCCTTGCCCGCGTACCGACGCGTGCAGGTAGAGGCTCACTTCGGCCGTGTGGCGGTAGGCTGGACGGCCATAGAAGTCAGAAAAGCTCACCCATACGACTACCCTGCCGTCGCGCTCCACGACCCACAGCGAGCGCCTATCTGGAGCATATGCATCGAACCAGTCGTGCCGGCTATCGACACTGACAGGCTTCAGGTCCGCAGTCACTTGCCTGGGGGAAACCGTCGAATTATAAATCGCGATGACCGTCGGCAGATCGGCGCGTGTAGCGACGCGATAGGGCATGTGCGTCATGGGTTGCTCCCGAACATGCTCCGATAATGGATAAACAGCTCTTCGAAAACCAGTCGGCCATTCAGCGGATGCTGCTCGACGGCCCGTTGTTGCGTGATCCGCTTCAGGCACTGGGCGACCTGCAAAGACGTGGCACTTTGTGCAACATACTCGAGCGCGTTGCGGTGCGCTGGGAAGTAGCGTGGCTCGCCGCTCATCTGCATGGCTAGCACGTCATAGAGCCATCGTTGCAGCCAGCCGAGTACCGACGGCCCCGGCGCCTTTTGCAGGGCTTCGCCGCAGGCGAATGGGTCGCACGCCGGGCCGGCCGCAAGTTGCTCAAGCGTAAAGCGCTTGAGCGGCGCGTGCTCGTCGCGGGCAACGGCCAGCGCGGCCAATGGCGCGCCGCCGGCTTCTGCGAGTACCCCCGCCGGATCGTCAATGGACTGGCTACGGAGCCAATCCGAGGCACTCGCCGCGTCGGGCATCGCCAGCGGCCATTGTCTGCAGCGGCTCACGATGGTCGGCAGCAAACGCTCCACGTTCGCGCTCACGAGCAGGAACACCACGCCGGACGGCGGCTCCTCCAGCGTCTTGAGCAGTGCGTTGGCTGCCGCCACGTTCAGCGCCTCGGCCGGGAACAGTACCACCACGCGCCGACCGCCGCGGTGCGAGCCAATGCAGCAGAAATCGAGTAGCGCCCTGACCTGCTCGATTCTGATCTCCTTGCTCGGCGCCTTGGATTTCTTGCCGCCTGCGCCAGCACTTGCGCCATCGTCGTCGCCCGTGCGCTCACCGTTGGCATTCTTGCCGATATCGCTGCTCGCTTGCAGCGGCGTGGCCTCGGCGGCGACGGCCTCGGGGCAGACGAGCCTGAAATCCGGATGATTGCGTTGCAGGAACCAGGTGCATGCGGCGCACTGCCCGCACGCGCGTGCGTCATCACGAGGCTGTTCGCACAACAAGCTCTGCGCAAGCTCGCAAGCGAAATCCACCTTGCCGATGCCGGCCTGCCCGTACAACAACAACGCGTGAGGCCAATGTTCGCGCAGTGCCTGGATACGCGTCCAGTCGTCGTATTGCCATGGATACGGCATTTTCTATCGATCAAAGAGTGAGGAGAATAGCTTCGAGCTGTTCGCGCACTTCGGCGATCGAACATGTCGCATCGACGATCGCAAACCGCGCTGGTGCCTGCGCGGCGCGGCGCAGGTATTCGGCACGGGTGTGCGCGAAGAATTCGTTCGACTCGCTCTCGAACTTATCGGGTGCGCGAGCCCCGCCACGCCTTGCACTGGCGGTATCGGTCGGCACGTCGAACAGCACGGTGCGATCCGGTTGCAGCCCGGCCTGCACCCAGTGCTCGAGCACCTGCAGCTTGTCGATCGACAAGCCGCGCCCGCCGCCCTGGTAGGCAAATGTCGCATCCGTGAAGCGATCGGACAGCACCCAGTCGCCACGGGCGAGCGTCGGCTCGATCACCGCGGCGATATGCTCGCGACGCGCCGCAAACATCAGTAATGTCTCCGTTTCCAAATGCATCGGTTGGCGCAACAGGATTTCCCGCAGCGTCTCGCCCAGCGGCGTGCCACCCGGCTCGCGTGTGACGATGACACTGGCACCCTGCCGCGCGGCGCGCTCGGACAGCCGGTCGCAAAACCACGTCAGATGAGTCGTCTTGCCAGCGCCATCGATCCCTTCAAACGTAATGAATTTGCCGCGCGGCCGGGGCCCGTCGTGGCGGCTGGTCGTGATATCCATCATGTCACTGGCCCCTGATGTACTTGTCGACGGCCTTGTTGTGATCGCCGAGATTGTCGGAAAAATGACTGCTGCCGTCGCCGCGCGCGACGAAATACAACGCGCTGCTGGCAGCCGGGTGCAGCGCGGCTTCCAGCGACGCGTTGCCGGGTAGCGCGATCGGCGTGGGCGGAAGCCCGCCGCGCATATAGGTATTGTACGGGGTGTCAGTCTGCAAGTCCTGCTTGCGCAACCGGCCAGCGTACGATGTGCCAAGCCCGTAGATTACAGTCGGATCGGTTTGCAATGGCATCGACAGACGTAATCGGTTGACAAGTACCGCAGCCACCAGCGGCCGGTCTTGCGCGCGGCCGGTCTCCTTCTCGACAATCGAGGCCATTTTCAGCGCATCGTAGGGCGTCGCATAGGGCAGCCCCAGCGCGCGGCCCTCCCATGCCTGCTGCACCCGCAGATGCATCAACTGGTATGCACGGCGGTAAATGTCTAGGTCGCTGGTGTTCTTGTCGAACAGGTACGTATCTGGGAAGAACAGGCCCTCGGGTTCCTGCGCAGGCGCGCCTCGCAGCGCCGGCATGCGGCGTGCGGGCGGCGATGCCGGCGACGTGCCCGCCGCGCGTGGGTCGGTGGGTGCAATGTCGGCCAGAATCGCGCGCATCAATTGCGCGTCGCTGAGCGCGGCGGAATCATGGCGCAACGCCGGGTGCGCGTTGATCTCGTCGCGCATGCGGCGAAACGTCCAACCCTCGATGATCGTAACGACGTATTGGTTGACGTCGCCGCGCGCCACCTTCTGCAACACGCCGTATGGCGTGACCCCGGTCGAGAACGCGTAATTGCCGGATTTCAATTGCGAGGACAGGCCCAGCACGCGGGCCATTAGCACGAACAAGCGCGGCTCGACCGGCACGCCGCCGCGGCGCAATTGGACGGCGACGCTGCGCAGGCTGCTGCGCGGCTTGATCGTGACATCAAGTGGCGAAGGCGTGATCTGAAGGGGCGTGCGAGCCCAATACCAAACGGCGCCACACGCCGCGACGACGGCGACTGTCGCGACCGCCGCCGTGGCGAACAGCACTTTCTTGAACAGGGACATGCGAAACAGGGTTGAGCAAGACTCAATATAATACAGTTGCTAAATTTGGCGGTCTCCCGCCACAGTAGGCGAATCCAGCCGTTATACCTGTACCTTTGGCGCGTTTACGATGAGCGTGTAAGTCATTGATTTGTATACAGCAGATTTTTGCCTATGGCACAGGGTTTCAGCATAATCCGAGGCAGTAGCGAGTGTAGCTCAATGGTAGAGCAGGAAGCCTCCAAGCTTACGGCCGGAAAGTGCGCTGGAAGCGTCAAGGTAGCGGGAAGAGCGGCGGTGTCCGCGTCGTCGGTCTGTCGCAAACTTAGTTTGCTACGGTACTCGGCGTTTCCGTGCGCACCCTTCAGGAGTGGGAACAGGGGCATCGCAAGCCAATCGACTTGGGGTTATATCGGTTCCTCAGGAATGGCTTTCACGGATCGCGCCGACTTGATATGGTCGTGTGCAATTTATACATCACGGCTGGTGCTTGCCGCAATCCGCTGTCTCCGGTCTCACCGCGCACACGTAACCTTGAAGCGCACGAGCCTGTCTATCTCTCGCTGGTCGTCGGCCGCGACGGCGAAAACACACTGCACCGGAATTGGATCATGGCCCGCAAACCCTTGTCCTACTTAGGGCGGCTTTAGCGTTGCGGAACAAAATTCGGATATCAGCAGGGCTTTCCAATCAGTGCTTCAGCAGGAATGTGCAGCCCGTGATGCAAGCGCCTAATCATGTTCAGGCTAAGGTTGCGAGTACGGTTTAGCACTTCATACACTCGACTTGTACTACCAAAGTAGGGTTGCATGTCAGCCACCGACAAATTGCCTTGTTCCATGCGAAATTTGATCGCCTCAATCGGATCCGGTAATTCCAGTGGAAAGTGCTTGGCCTCGTAGTTCTCGACCAAGGCCGATAAAATTTCCAACTGGTCGCCTTCCGGGGTGTTGGGCGCAGGATCAGCATCCACCAGCGCGGCAATAGCTTTCAGTGCTTCACTGTAATCCTGCTCAGTGTGAATCGGACGAATTTCCATTTTGTTACTCCAGTTCCACCGTTAAGGCATCGATTTTGTCGTATTCGGCGTGAGTACCGACAAATTTGATGTAAACCACGCCTAGGCGGTAGGCGACGGCCACAATCAGACGATAAGCGTTTCCTTTGATGTTGAACACAACCCGGTTACGCCCAACGAAGCTGACTGACGCGTAACGTTCCTTAATATCTTGCGGCGATGTCCATATGGCGCTACGGGCCTCTTCATGCCATGCCAACAATGCTTGCTTGGCAGCCGGGTGTTTTTCACAGAAAGCAGCCAAATTTTTCTTCGCAACGATACGCATGAAGTCATCATAGTCCCATTTTGGGACTCCTGCAAGCCCTGGGTAAAGGCCATTCTTGTGTCATGATGTTACACCTATTGGTGGAAGAACGACGATAGATTTTATTTATTATGCGAGTTTGTTTACTAAAGCAAATAGCGGGCGAAGCTTGTCTATCTCTCGCTGGTCGTCGGCCGCACCAGCGAAAACGCATTGCGCAACTCGCCAGCTAGCCAGCGGATCCGGTGTGCATTGCCTCAAAATGGGGTTACTGAATTGATCTTCTCCTCGGTTTAGAGTTCGAGTTAGATGCTAGACCGAAGGTCAGATCATCCAATATTGTCGGCACAAAAAATCCTTGACATACTAAATTATTGTATGCACAATAAATGTCATGGAAATCTCATTCGACCTCGCTAAAGACGCAAAGAACATTGAGAAGCACGGCGGTGTGTCTCTCGCCGACGCAAAGGCATTCGAGTGGGATAGCGCTGTGATATGGCCTGACCAACGGAAAGCCTACGGTGAAAACCGGATGATTGGTTTAGGCTACATTGGTAAGCGCCTGTTCAATGTAGTGTTTGTTGACCGCGATGGAATTCGCCGCATCATCAGTCTGCGGAAAGCCAACCTCAGAGAGGTGAAACGTTATGCCCAAGCTTAAACCCGGAACAATTTTCCCCACCCCAGAGGAAGATGCAGCCATCACCGCTGCGGCTATATCTGACCCCGATGCGGTGCCACTGACCGACGACGAGTGGAAAGCTGCACGGCCATCTGCTCGCATCGGCCGCCCGAAGGCGGAAGTCACGAAAGAGCGCATTACTATTCGTTTGTCGCGTGATGTAGTGACACAATTCCGCGCAACCGGCGAAGGTTGGCAGACGCGCATTGATGCAGCTCTGCGACAGTTCATCTCGGAGCATCCGTTGTCTCGATAGTGCTGTTCACTGACAACCGATAGTCCCGGGCCGCACCGTACATACGTAGCGCTGTAGCGCACGAAGCTTGTCTATTTCGCGCTGGTCGTCGGCGGCGACGGCGAAAACGCGCTCTGCAACCGCTGCGTCGAGGTCTGCGTAGGCGGTGGCTCCATCGCCCACCCTGGCGGTGCCGGCAGTTCCGGACAGATCATCGCCACGGGTTGAACAGTTTGCGACGGCGACACGCAGCCGCTCAGCACCAACGGCAAGAGCAGCACGGTAACGGCGGCTGTCGGTTTCATGGGCTTGGCGTTCCTTTGTCAGTTGTGCATTGAGCGCTTCGATTTTTTCCGTTGCGATTTTGCGGTTCTGCAATGCTTTGCGTTCAGCAGCCAGAGCGGCATCGGAAATGGCTTTCAGGTCGAGGGCGTGCCGCTCGCGAACAGCTGCGGCTCGGGCATGCGCCTGCGCAAGCTGGACGCGGAAGTAAAAATTGACCGCTGCGCCGCAGAGCATTGCAGCGACGGCAAGGAGTGCCCAGAATAGCTTCATGTGCATGATCCAAATCACGAGTAAAATAAATAATTCGCTGATAGCTTAAAGAGGCAGGCCCTATGGAGAGGAAATCAATCGGACGCTTCAGCGCGGAGCAAATCGAGCAGGCTCGGCGTCGTTATGCGCAAATGCCTAAACGTCCAATCGTTGACATGACCGAAGCGATGAAGACACCCGAAGACCGCCGGAAAGTCCAGGAATCCATCGATCACGTAATGAAGGTTCACGCCCATGCCTTAAAAATCCTCAAGGATCGCTGACCCGTGCTAAGCGCCGAATATGTGATTGCGGTCCACGACAAGATCCTGCATGTCGAGGGGGGACTACCCGGATTCTCTGGCGGTGGCCCCGGCGCAGTCGATGCTGTACTGGCTCGTGTCGAAAATCGTATCTACTACGAAGGCATGGATGACCCATTTGCGATTGCGGCTATGTATGCAATCGCCATTGCGCGCGGTCACGTATTTAATGACGGTAACAAGCGTACCGCTCTCAGTTGCGCAGTTGCATTCCTCGACTATAACGGCTATTCGATCCCCACAGTTTCTGAACAGGCGGATGCCGATCTGGCCGAAATTATGGTCGGCGTTGCCGAAGGCACGATTGACCACGAGCAAATGAGCGGATACCTCCTCGCCCTCTACTTCGGTTTCCTCTAGCCTAAGTCAATTTCACCAACCGGGAAACCGCTGTGCTGCACGAGTTTGCCAAAAACTCAAGATCGTCTTGACAGCACCCGATGCCGCGCTCAAAACGCTGTATATTTAAGCACAGTGTACGGCAAACCATGTCTATTAGAAGCAACGAGGTGGCGGTTGACGCTGGGGTTACTGTGTATCTGAGCCTTTACCTTGTCCGGCCGGCATTCGCCCGACGAATTTTTGGACGACCGCCTCAAGCGCGTTTTGACCCAGGATGCCAAACAGCGACGCGGTGCCCACTAGCCCTGTCGGGGATAAGTCGGGGAATGCCGTCAAGACTGCCCCAGCACTCATCGACAGTCCCGCACCAACAATGGCACGGCCAACCACCAGTCGCGGCCTGACCCGCTCGCCATCGGCAAGCAGCTTGCCCAGCCCGAGTATTGCGCCGATGACGGCCAACGCCAGTACATTCTTTTCGTGTTCATCGAGTTGCATCAACTTGCTCCGGTGCGCATCATGGTCGCAAGACGGCATGCGCGAGCGCCGACTTGTGTGGCCCACTTTGATGCGAGCATGCCGTTGGCCGCCTTCGCATAATCACCGCGCTGCATTGCAGCCAGCGTGTCCGCAAACGTAAGCAGCTTGCCGCCCAGGTTGAAGGCCATATTGATGAGCACGCGCTGGCGTACCGCATCGAGACTTCGCCACCAAGGCAGGTGATGGTCGAGCCATGTCACCGAGTGCATCACATCGTTTTCCAGCAGCAAGTCGCATTCGCTCTCAGCAATCCCGACATCAGTCAGATTGCGGCCAACGCCAATCGTGGTTTTGCCGACCGTATCCAGGTAAGGCTTCAAACGCCGCCCTTCGTCGCGGCTCAATTCCGACAGAAGCGTCGGCATGTCGAATGTTTCTCTCATGTGCGTTCCAGTTCAAGGCAGTAAACAAAAAAGCCGCACGAGCGGCTGATAGTCAAAATTCTCTTGCTATTTGTATCCAATTGGATACTATGCTTGCATAAATACCATCACCGCTACCGAAGAATTCAGCGCATGGGTTGACGGTCTCACAGACTTGACGGCGCGTGCCGCGATCTACCTGCGGATCAGGCGAGCGGAGCAAGGAAACTTCGGTGAGTACAAGGTGTTGGACGACGGCGTATCAGAAATGAAGAGCAACGTCGGGCAGGGTTACCGAGTCTACTTTGCGCGTGAAGGGCGCGTAACATACTTGCTGCTTTGCGGTGGCGAAAGTCAACGCAAAAGGCCGATATCAAACGCGCGAAAGCCATGTGGAAAGCGATCAAGGACCAGACATGAGCAAAATCAAGATTTCACGTTTTGATGTGTCGGAACACCTGGACAGCGAGGAGATGATCGCGGCCTATCTCAATGCCGCTATCGCGGAAGGCGATCCTGATCTACTCACGGCGGCAATTTCAGATATTGCGAAAGCTCGCGGTATTGCGAAGATCGCAGAGACAGCAGGACTAGGCCGTGAGAGCATATACAAAACACTGTCACCAGGATCAAAGCCGCGTTACGAGACAATCGTCAAGCTATTGCATGCGCTTGGTGTAAGGCTCTCGGTTGAGCCTGAGAAGGCCAGCGCGTGACAAGTCGGTTGACTGGCTTACGCAGACACAAAGACAGCTCAGGCTGCTTGCGCATTAGACAGCCCGACCGTTCTCGGTATCGTTTTCCATCTTTGTCCATAGTCTACGGATCGGATTGGCTGCGATGGTCGCGCAGCTCATATCCTTCTCCATTGGCCTTAAGACAAGCACCTTCCGCACGACGATGGCGTCGGTGCCAATATGCTTTGTCTTGCGCCTAGGATTCCGCTGGGGTGATGGTGGAAATCGGAGTCCTTTTCTTGCTGCGGCTCATCCCCTCCGCCAGTTCAGTGCGTTCGGCATAGGCCCTTTGAACAAGCCCTAACATGCCGCCCATGGTAAAGGCTATATTGTGATAATGACACGCTGGCGTACCGCATCGAGACTTCGCCACCAAGGCAGGTGATGGTCGAGCCATGTCACCGAGTGCATCACATCGTTTTCCAGCAGCAAGTCGCACTCATTCCTTACTGATTCAGACATATGTTAAATTTCGTCCGACACCGGCGGTGGTTTTGCCACCCGTACCCAGGTAGGGTTCCAAACGCCACCCTTCGTCGCGGCTCAGTTTTGACAGAAGCACTGGCATATCGAGTGTTTCGGTCATAGGCATTCCAGTTCGAGACTGGTGAACGAAAAAAATCGGCGTAGGTCGGATTCGTAGAGAGGATTGGCTGGAATGGTTTGAAGCCTTATGATTGTATGGTTGCCAGTACTGTCTTCCTCCCGGCAGCATGTGTTTAACAAAAAATGAAGCTTATGAAACATCGAGTTTACGGGTCCTATCTGACTGGCTATATGTATCAAATACTTGATTACTTTAAGAAAAACATATCCCCGTCGAGAGTTCTCGACGTTCCTGCTGGATTGGGCGTCTTCGCGCAAGCGCTAGAACAGTTGGGGCATACCGTCGTGAAAGTCGATATCCATGGAAAAGAGGGATTTGTCAATGCAAACATGGAGGCGCCTTTACCGTTCAAAAATGGCGAGTTTGATGTGGTGACATGTCTGGAGGGGATTGAACATGTCATCAATCCTGTTGGACTTGCTCAAGAGTTGGTTCGCGTGACAGCTCCGGGAGGCACGATCATCATTTCCACTCCCAATATCACGAACCTGCATTCTCGACTTCAGTTTCTGTTTACCGGAACTTTTTTCCAGTTTGATGCGAAAGGCATGCGTCAAACCAATGGGACGCCGATCGATCGTGGACACGTCAATCCGTTTACGCCACTTCACCTCATTTACATATTCGGCTCACAAGGTTGCAGTTTAAAGGAGATACGCGTTGACCGAGCAAAGCGAAAGGTGCTGTTTCCGCTTTATCTTGCCCTGAAGCCATTTTCCTACTTGTGGACGAAGAAAGTCGTCAAGGGAACACCGAAGGAAACATATCCAGGTGTGAACTCTGTGCATGGTTTGTTGACGAGATTCAAGCTCATGTTCGGTCGCTCTCAAATTCTTTTATTTAAGAAGCAAACTTAACCAAATTGCTCGACCAGCAAGACGGTTTTCTGCATCATATGCACTGACATTCAACGAAACACAGCGCATAGTACGGTGGTCTGTTTTCGTGTGCGACGCCAACGCCGGCGTTGCCCAACTTGAGATTGGCTTGGCTGTAACCGATGCTGATGCCAGTATGCGATGCGTTCAGCCGGATTCCAGTGTGGGCGATGCCTGTATGTGCCCCTCCATTGGCGTGGAAGCACCATGTAGTATCGCCGCTTTGTGCAGCTTTATGTTGAGCTTGGTCGTACCGATGGGCATGCCCAGGGGCATTCACATCTTGATACACACTAACAGCGCAACGTTAGCCGGACGTGCTTCTTCACCGCCATCGCCCTCTATTCTGATCGTGTGAGCGTGATTTCCACCCTCGCCGATGCCAATGCTGTGGCTGTGATGGCCAGCATCGTTGAGCCAAATACCGGTCCCAGAGGCAGTGGTGTTCATCGTGACGCCGCCGCCAGTAAGCAATTTCCCGTGGCAGTCATCCAACGAAAAGCGAACATCATGCCCCGTCAGGCCATGCGCGTGGCCTGGATCGTTGACGTGGTGGTTATGGTTACCCTGTCCATCAGCCCATGCCGAGTGAACGTGATTACCCTCCGCGCTAGCCGACGCCTCATGGGTGTGTGCCTTATTCTGACTGTCCTGTACACTGCCCAAGGTCCTGCCGGGGTCTCGGTCCGCCCCCAAGTCTAACCCACGCAGAAAGTAGCCGCGCAGGTCCGGCAACGTGAACGTCGTGCTGCCATCGCCAGTGTCGGGACACCCCATCGCTTCCCACAGGGCCGAGTAGGCGGTACGAGACACCATAGACCCATCCGCCGCCAACCAACCGGTCGGGGCAGAAGTACGGAAGAAATAGCCAATCTGCCCAGACGGTGCAGCTTCGCATATTTGCCCGAAAGTCACGGTATCAGTTTCCGCGCTTCCCCTGGCAAGGTTGGTGATCTTTTGTGCATTCATGTCCACCGCGCTGGTGGGCTTGAGTTTGCCATTTGCTAGCTGTTTAATAAACGCGCCAAGCGTCTGAATATAACCATTCGCAAATGGCCCCACCGTCTCGTTGCCTTGCGGTGAGTTGTTATTCGGGTTGGTATCGAGTTCATCTATCGTTTGTGGAATGGGCATATGTTACCTTGCTCATGTTGAAGTTTCGCGCTATCCCAAGAGGTGGCTCTATGCAAAATGACGACAACGTGGTGGATGTCCCAGTCAAGGAAGTGCGGTCCAATGCGCCCGTGAAGCGCACTTCTTCCGCACTATGGTGGATTTGCGTGTGCTGGCTCGTGGGTGTTTCGTATCTGGGCCACCAGAATTACCCGAGCACCTGGTATCTGGTGACCCTCACCACGGGCTGGCCGGCTGCGCTGATTCTTTTCATTCGCTTTCTTGTCACCGGTCGGATCGGTCCTTAGCGCGCTGGCGAATCGCCCGTTCAAACAAACTGTCGCCCAATACGCCAAGCCGCCCGCCGCCGATCGCTTTTTGCGTCGTGCCAGCGAGCACGCCAGCGCCAGGTACACCCAGTAAGCCTCGCGTCATATAGGCTTGAACCGCCGGTGAACCCAGCATCAATTGAATAGCCCTGGGGCCTGCAAGCCCGGCCAACGCGCCGATCGCCGCACCCTGCGTGTCTCCACCACCGGCATAGCCGGCTCCCGCACCAAATAGGCCGTTCGTGAGCAAGTTTTGCATATAAGCGCGCTGCGCAGTGCCCGAGTTCGGGACGCTTTCAGCAATAAACGCTTTGCCCACCCGAGCAAGCTCACCCAGTTTTCCGCCACCCGTGAACTTGGCCGACTTGTTCGCACTGTTGACCGCGCGCAGTAACGCCTGCGCCGAAACGTTACCCGACGGGTTGACGGCCACCACCGGGGCAACCGTCATTAGATTAGCGTACTGCTGCCGTGCCCGTTGCCACGCTTTCCGGTCTGCGTCGTTGATGCTCTGATCCATCGCACGGCGCAGCGACTCACGCACTTGCCCCACATAATGACGCACATCGCCGCTGGATGCATTCCGAGCGAGCCTGCCCAACTGGCTGTCCAGTTCACGGTACGCTTGGCCAGACATCGTCCCAGTGCGTGACTCAACCTTAGCCAACACATCGTCGATCACGTTGCTTACCACACGCTGCGTGTCCGACACGCCATAGCGCGTAATGTCACGCGAAATCGACGCCAGATCATCGACCAGTTGATTCGCTGCCTGCTGATTGACTGTGTTGCGCTGGGCGAGGCCGCTGAACCGCTGCCCGATCCGGTTGCGTGCCTCGCCGATCACCGGTGGCGTCAATTCATCGGCCTGCGTGCCGAACGTGCGGCCCACCGCACGGTTAAACGCGGTTTGCTGCGCTTGTTTTTCCGCTGCACGCACACCGGCTGTCAGTGGCAGGTTCTCCATCACCGCATCGACCACTGCCAGCGGCTTGTTTGCCGTGCGTTGCGCCAGCGTTAAATTAATTCCGTTTCGCTGCGCCACCTGAGCGAGACGCTGCGCTTGCGGCGTCAAAGCCGTTTGCACCGGGCGCACAATACGGCCGATACCGCTGGCCAGCCCCTGCCCAAGCGTGCCGGCTGCGACGCCAAACGCCGCGTTGGATAAGACGGAGTCGTCCTGCGTCCTGGTATTTTGCAGCACGCTCAATTTTGCGCCGGTCTTCGCCGCTTGCCCTAATTTGCCTAGCACTGACGTACCTTGGGCCACTCTTCCTACGCCAACCCCAGGAACAAACGAAGTCACGATATTGCCGACGACCCGGCCTGCCCCCGCCGTCGCGCTACCTTGTGCGTCTTGCTGGTATTGGTTTTCCGCCGCTCGATTGATATCGGACACGCGCTGCGCTTCGGAGCCGAAAAAATCGGATAACTTGTTAGGTGTGAAGCTACCGAGGCTCGTGAGTTGCTGCATGCCTTTAGGAAGCAAATACGCACCGCCGTCGACCAAATCTCGCACGCCGCGCACTGCACCTTTGGCGAATGCGCCCAGTGGATTCTCGGATACCGGCTGCTGTGCTGGCTGTTGTGTTAATTGTTGGCTTGACTGCGACGTAGGCACACCACCTGAAGGGGCTGACGCTTGCTGAAAAATCGCGCTGCCATCGAACGGTGCGTTCTGTTCCTGCCGCGGTACGGGTCCAAAAATCGACGCACCGTCAAATGTGTTGGACGGGTTCATTGAATGAGCCATTAGCTTGTTCACATAATGCTGCGTTTCCCGAAACGGCGGAACGCCACCATAGCGGCGTACGTTCGCCGGTCCCGCGTTATAGGCCGCATACGCAAGTGCGGGCGAGCCGAACGCCTTGAGTTGTTGCTTGAAGTAGTGAATGCCGGCCGGAATCGCTTTGTGAGGATTGAACCGATCCGCTTCAGACAGTCCCAAGTCTCGGGCCGTAGCAGGCATTAACTGCATGATGCCACCGGCTCCCTTCTTGCTCAGCGCGTCTGGGTTCCAAGCGCTTTCCTGGCCGATCATCGGTATAATCAGGCGTGGATCGATACCGTGTCTGTGCGCCTCTTGGATCGCCAAGCGGCGCAAATCATTGGGCATCGCCATCTCGGTGGCCGAACAAAGGATGACGGCTTGACCAATCTTGCAGGTAGTCAAAGAACGTCAGGCCATTTTTATCTGCATGATCTAGACGCCCACCTTTGGCTTGCCATTGGCGTGCCATGGCCGCGATTTGCTGCTGACGTTGCTGGATCGCCACCGCCATGCCGATCATTTGATGGCGGCCTTCAGGCGTATTCTGTAGACTCGGTACCATGGACATTAGGAATTGCCGGTCCGAGTCGGACAACGCGCCCGGCATGCCCGCGCCTTGCGACGGATCGCGCAATTCGAGCGCCATTTGATTCGCGATGGCTTGCGCGGCCTGCGCATTGCCGATATTTTTATCGAGCCGGGTTGGCAACAGGCCATATTGATTAACCAGTTCGGCCAACTCGAAGCCCTTTTTGCTCAGCTCCGCCTCTTTGAGCAGTTTGCCCAGCTGTTGATACCGGTCAATCTTGATCCCGGCATTAAAGCCCGCACTCTGGATTTGCTTAGCCTGCTCAGCCGTCGCCTTCGCGGTATCGGTTTCGTATTGGATGTCGGCCGGATTGCGGCTCGCCATCAACGCGCCAGACTGTCCTTCGGTCGCCACCGTAGATCTGGGCACATAGTATTCGTGTCCACCGGGGCCGGCCACCTTCATCGGATCGAGTCCCGCTTTCGCCATTTCATCCGCGTGTCGATATTGACTGTACGTTTGCAGCGCGCCCTGCGGTGCCTGAACACGCCATCCACCAGGCGCGTTCGGATCCGGCATTAATTGACTCGCTTGTCCGTTTTGCGCGATTGTGGGCACCGAAAATCCCGGCTGGACCCGGTTTTTGTCCACCGCTACCCCGCCGATAAAACCGATGTCAGGCTTGAGCAGACTCGCTACCCCTTTGCCTTGGTTGAACGCCAAGTCAGCGGCGATCGCCTGCCGCTGATAAGGCGATGAGCCTAACGTATTCTGGCTAGGCTCTTGGAGCAGTCGGTTGGCAAGGTCGTGACGTTGTTTCGCCGCATCGGTGTGCTGTTGCAATTGCGCCGCCTGCCACTGCTGCTGCATCTGTTGCTGCTGAGCCGTTTGATAAGTATTCAGGCCCGTCATCCCGCCCAAGCCCAGCGCCGGTGCGCCGCTCGTGAGCCCACGATTGTGCGCAAGGATGCCAAGGCCCGCTGCAAGCAATCCCTGTGCGGCCGGCGTAAACTGGCCGTTTTGAGACAGACCGCTCAAAATTCCTGAAAGCGCCATCACGTCCCCTTTAAAGAATCGATCCCAACAAACCCAGGCCGCCGCCCACGCCTGCGCCTAGCGCCGTGCCAATACCCGGCACGATACTGCCGATTGCTGCACCTGACGCTGCGCCCCCCAGCGCCCCCATCACCGGGCTGCCTCGGCTTTGCGCCGAGGTTGTCACGCCCTGCGCGCCCGAGCCCAGCGCACCGGCCAGTGCGCTTTGCAATACGCCCAGCTGCTGATAAGGCGAATAGGCGTGCTCGTGCCAGCGCTGGTATTGGCTGTCCAATTCGTTTTGCGCCTGACGCTGTGCCATATTGCCTGCGGCAAGCTGTTGCCCGTAGCCATAGTAGTTCGCTGCGTTCAGTGCAGGTGCGAGTGATGCAGCATTGAGCGCGTTGATCTGCGCATGTTGGCGGTTCTGGCTGTTCAGTGCGTTGTTGGCCTGCGTGTAAGCTAGGTTATTCGCTTGATTGGCTAACGCCGCGTGTGTCCCGAGTGCCGCTTGCTGTTGCGCCACCTGCTGCGTATTTGCATATGCTTGGCCGCGCAACTGTGTGCCAGCGTTGCCAAGCGCATCGGCCAGCTGACGGTTTTGCTGATCCTGAACCTGCTGCATTGCCGAGCCGCCGAACGCACCGGCATTGCGAAACTGCGCCATCGTCTGCGGCGCAACGGCACTCGTGTACTGGTTGACGATATCGCTCTGCGCCTTCTTTACCTGCGTGTCAAGGTAGGGATTTTCCATCGTCGCATACGGATTGGACAGCGCGTGAACGGTTTGCCCAATATAGGGATTCGATACCGTGTACGGCTGGCCCGCGTGACGAGCTGCCCCTGTTATCGCGTCACTGGCCGCCATGAGCGCTGGACTGGGTAACCCGGCCAGATGGTTGATTCCGTCCATCGCATGCTGTTGCGCATGCGTGAGAGTCGCCACACGTGGTCCGGTGTAGTGCGGCATTGGCTGGTGTGACAACGCCCCGCCCCGCGCCAGAATCTGCTGCGCATAAGGCTGCGCATAGCTAGGCAATTCTGTGCGGGTCGTCTGGCTTCCCCCGCCTCCACCGCCACTACTCATTGCACGTTCCTTTCATAAAGTGTTTCCCGTCTCTTGAATCCATAGCGCGGCGCGACGCGTTGCCAGCCGCAGCGGGTCGTGCCAAACGTCACCTTTGAGGCACCGGCCGCCCGCGCAATCGCATCGATGTCGTCAGAAAATAGGGCCATCACATCGACGCGAGTGTCGGCATACAGCACCCAGATGTGCAGCCGTGGACCATCAATCTCGTGAATCACGCGCAGCACCACAAACCCTTGGCGCTTGCCGTCCACTTCAAGCAGATACAAACTTGCGCCCCCTAATTTGATCGCGCAGTACACATCCTCGGGTAGCCAACCGTCGGCGGCGTGCATTGCAGCGAGTGGCGTACGCAGTGCCGGCCATTCGCGCGCTAGATGTTCAGGCGGCACAAAGGTCAGTTTCCGGTTAAGCACCGATCCTCCACAAATGTGCGATGCGCGCCGTCTGCCACACAGATCCAGCCTTTCACCACATACCGCACGCCACGTGTGCCCTGCTCCACTGGATAGCTGTTTCGCACGTAGTCTCCCACTTGATAGAAATCGCTATTGGGCGGCTCAAGCTGAGCGTTGGTTACTGCTGCAATGTGCCCCTCAGTCAACCGATTGAGTTGGTCGATAATGCTCGCGATGATTTGCTTGAGCTTAAAGACTAGATCCACGCTAAAGGTGTCTTTCGCGGGCGGTACGGGCAGTTGTGGCCGTTGAATTCTCATGCATCACCATCCGGTATCAGTTCAGGGGTATAGCCGATTAGTTCTGTGTCGCCCTGAAACGTCATCCGCGCGCGGTGATAGCGTGCGGACACATCGACATCGAACTTGCCATCGACATAGTGGCTATGCGCGCCCGGTATGAAATCACTGCCTAGCGTCTGCCGGTGCTGTGTGCTCATCGTCGCGCAAGCAGGGTCCTGAGCGCATCGCAGCCGCACCGATTGCAACAGCGAATAGTGTGTGTCGTCACCAAAATCGCCTGTCACCAATGATGAAGCCTGCGCCACGCCCGTCAGTGTCCGCACGGTGTGCGTGGTGTCGATGATCGACGGATGCAATGCCACGTTCGTCCAGAAGTGCGAGTCCCATGTCACTTTCGGCAAATCATGCCAAGTGCGGGCGATTTCCCCGAGCGAAGACCATGTAATCTTTCCACTCACAAAATCGATGCCGCACTCGATGGCGCGATTGGCCCGTCCCCATTGCCCCGTTTTATAGTGGTAGACTAGGCAGCTGTCGATGTCGCCCTGACTGCGATTGCTCACGTAATACCAATAGATACAGGTATTGACGCGATCGTGTACGCTGCGCACCGTTTGCTTATGCCATGGGCTGCGGTCTTTGAAAAACCACTGTTTGACGGCGTCGCCGATCGGTGTCGGACGCGTGCCATCAAATAGGTAAAAGTTATCGTTGCCCATAAAAATATGGGCGGTGCCAATCGAAACGACGGCTTCTTGGCAAGGCGCGCCAATCTGATTGGAAATCAAATTCATCGCCCAGACAATCGGCGGGCCTTGATAAGTGCCGTAGTACATCGAGTCGTCTTTGTAGACTACGATATCCGGCCCTAGTCCACGAGCGGCATTGATTTGCCCGGGTGTGTCGATGATGCGTCCGTTCGCGCATTGCGTCGCCTGGCTCGGTGTCCAAATCGTATGATCGTACAACGCGCTGCACCACCAGCCATCTGGGCGCACACCGTAGATTGGGTCGGCCGTATTGAAGAGCAGCACGAACCCGGCCACCGCCTCGACAATCGCTGCTTTGGGCGCACCAGAAATATCCTCAAACTCACCCGTCTGGCTCTGTTGCAATCGGTCCGCCTTGTTAGTCGCGAGCGTGACGTTGCCAAACTGCGCGAAACGCCATATGCCGCTGCCCGGGGTCAAGTAGGGGCCGCTTTTGCGCGTGATATCGACCCATCTGCCCGAAGCCTCCTCATACAAGCAGCTGGCCGTGCCTACCACCATGCGCGCGGTGCCGTCGAGTTTGACAAGCGTGGCACCGCCCAGCGCGGGCCCAGGCAACGGTGGCATACCCACGTCCACCGCACTGGGCGCGGCTCGCATACCCCGCATCGATGGAATGAGCATCGCGCAATCCACAATCACACCAGGCGTTGTCGGGTCCAGGTCTGGTGCGAAACCAATAAAGTCGGGCATTTCAACCCGCCTGTATCATTAGCGGCGCGCCCGAGAAACGGCCGCGCTCATCATTGGCTTGGATGTCGGACAGCGCAATGGTCAGCGCTTCCCGCCAAATAGGGATGCGTTGGTCGTTCTTGATGTAGGGCTCCGCCTCAAGCAGTGACGCGTAAAGATAAATATCCGGTCCGTTGGACAGCAGCCAATTGGACGGGCATTTTTCAGTCAACGGCCGTAAGCGCTCGTAGTACAGCAAGCTTATTTTATAAAGCGTTTGCGGCGGCACATGCACGCGCAAGCAACTGCCCGCAATGGAAAAGTGCTTCTGATAGCGTGGTTCATTATCGCCCACGAGATGGCGCTGCACGAAGTCGAGTCTGCGGCCGTCCACAGTCACAACAACTGTTTCCAGGTAGTCTTCCGGCAGCGCGATTTGGCGCTGGTCCGTCATGCAAGTGGCAGTCGCCTGCATCTGACGCACCCGTAATATACGGTTTAAGCGAGCCTCCGCCAACTCGATAAAGTCCGGGATATGCTCACCCAAATTCGTACGCTTAAGCCACCGGGCGAGAGCTGCTTTCAAGTCCTTGTATGTCTTGATACTCATACTCGTTTGGTCGAGACTCGGAAATACGCAAGCGCCGGGTCGTTCAGGAACCGCTTGATGTGCGACTGCTCGGCCATGAACTCGGCAAATGTAATGCCGGTGCGGTTCAAGTAATCCTCGATGAACACAGCTGGCACGTGCGCATACAGGGGCATGTTCTTGTCGCCATGCAGGCCACTATTGTGCAGCGCCTTGCATGTATCGACGAGGCCATCGAAGCGCTCGCGCCGCTCGACGACCAGCCCGTTATCGGTGACATGAATCTGGGTGTGCATTACTTAGTTGAGGTCCCGAATCGCGAACGAGGAGCGCTCTTCGCACGCTTCAAGTGTCACCTCGCACAGAATCTGAAAGTTGCGTGCATCACCGGTTTTGGCCAGTTCTTCGGAATGAAAGCCGCGCAGAAACGCAAGCTTCCACATCTTCGGATCAATGCCGTAGACGTTATCGTCAACGCCATCAGCCATCACGCGATTGGGCACCAGTTTCACCACGCCGAAGTCCGAGCCGTAAAACGTATAAGCGACATTCATCGTCGCGGCACGCACATTGGACCCGACATCGACTACTCGTTGGGCATTGCCCTCAAAGGCTGACGCTTGTTGTTTCAGCCTTGGCCGCATGATGGCCATCGTCACATCCCCGCCTTGCGTGTACGCTTGCAGGATCGCGTCTTGAAGTAATTCTTCCGAGAAGTCTCGCTTTTCGCCTACCTTCGGCGCCACGTTTTTAATGGGATCGGGCGCCACGCCCCCTTTGCCCAAGTTGTTGTTCGTGGCGATCCAGCCGGCCAGGCCGCACATCTGGCGAACGCCGGCGCCATTGCCAGCCACCTGCGCTGTATTGGCAATCGCTGCGGCCTCGATGTCTTTTTTGAGTTCGACCATCTTTTTGGCTTTAAGGCGCTGCTCTTCCGAGCCTCCAGCGTGCCGGACCGCACTTTGGGTGCCGGATATGCTCAGCGTATCTTGGATGATTTGTGTGCGATTTCCCAGACGCTGCGTTGGTGTTTGTTGCGTATAAGCGGCCGGTGCGCCCTCCTGCGCGGCATTGGCTTTATTTGGCTTGCGCAGCGTATCGCGCTGCCATTCATGGTGAACCGCTTTTGCCGACGTTCGGCCGATGGCCGAAATGAACGGCGTGTCGGTTGGCGCAACGCTAAAAATTTTATCGATTAGGTCTTCGCGATTGCCAATCGCCTGGTACGTGGTATAGGTGTTGTTAGCCATAGTGTGCTTCTCCAAGGGTCAGTGAATAAAAGCCGCAAGATTGTCTACGGAGGGATCCTGCGAAAATCGCGCTTCTGCCGCCTTGCGCGCCGCGTCGGCCGGTGCGCTTGTATTCGGGGTACCAGGCCGCTCGACACGGGGTGCGGCACGCTGCACGCGTTGCAATGCAGCGTTTTGCGACTTGAGCAACTGGTCATACAACATTGCTTTGCGGGCGGTCAGAATGATTCGATGATCGACAATGCTGTAGCGTTCTTGCTCGGAAAAACCCACATCGCGCAAGTACGCATTGAGCGCATCAATCTCCGCGTCTTTCTTCTTCGGGTCTTGCCATTCGGGCAATGCATCGAGCAACTTTTGGCGCTCTTCGAGCGCCCACGCTTGAAGCTGCTGCGCCTGTTCGGCTTGCTGCTGTTGCTCAAGTTGGCTTTGCGCTTGCTGCGCGCGCTGCAATTCAGCCAGATGCGTGTCCCACATATGGCGCTGTCTAACATATCCAGCCGTGTCATTTTGTAGCAACTGTTCCCAGTTAGGCTGAACCTGTTGCATAAACGCGGCGAGCTGCGACGTGTAATGTTGAATCGCTTGTTGCAGTTGCACACGCTCGTGCGGCAGTTGTTTCCGCTCGGTTTCCACCTGCTGGCGCAGCGCCTGAGCCTCTTCAAGGCGTTTGCTTGCTGATAGGTACTTTTGTGCGTCGGCCAATAGCTCACTTTGCTTGACCTCGCGTTTTTCGCCATCGACTTCGAGCGTAAAAATTGGCTCGTTCGTCTCTTCCGGTTGTACGACTTTGTCAGTGGCCTGCTCAGGATGATCTGCTGCCTTATCCTGGCTACTATCTGAACTTAAATGTTCAGCGACTTTTGCTAATTCAGCCGTATCCGATTGTTGAACTGCGTCGGTTTCGTTCATGTTTATACGCTCCAAAAATAAAGCCCGCATCAGCGGGCTGTTCAAAGGGCACAGCGACTGTCTTGCCGGTATTCCGTTGGACAGTGCTCAACCTCATCATGCGTCGGGGTTGATGAACTGGCTCGACGTGTTTGCGCCCAACACAGCGTTCAGCCCACGGCGAGCCTTTGCCAGCAGCGTCTGCTGCTCGAGCGTATGCCGCGCAAGTTGTCCTGTTTCCACGACTTGCCGAAAGTGGTTTTCCACAGCGTTGAGCAACTGCATCATTAACCACAGTTTTTCTCTGTCTTCACGCTCCCGCGCCGGGCTGTGTTCCCACTGCTGGAGGTATCGATTCCGCAGCGTCTGGAACGCTTCCTGTGTCAGCGGGTGGTTCAATATTTCCTGAGCCTGACGGCCCTGCTCGATCTGTTCGGTGAGCGCCATTGATCATGTCTCCACTGGCCAACGTCGTGGCATAGTTCGCCGCTTCCTGATAAGGGTCGATGCCGGCGCGCATATAGATGGCTTCGCGCTTGACCGCCAGATCCGCATAGAATTTCTCGCGCTCAAACGCAAGCTTTTGCTGGGCAGTTTGCGCTTTCAGTTGCACGTCCAGTAACAGCGGATCGGGCGGTGGCTGGGCTGGTGCCGGCGGTTGCTTGCTCGGGTCCGTCCAAAAAGACTCCGCATTCTTGTAGCCCAACGCATGCGTGAGCTTGACGCCGGTCTCGTACAGATTCTGTGGCGTGGCGATGCCGATCGCCAGCCCTTGCTGCTGAGCCAGCCCTAGCTGAGTGAGCTTTTCAACCACCTGCGTCTTGTCGCCAGTGCCTAATCCCACATTCACCACCATGTCGTACTGATTTTTCCACGCGCGCGGATCCACATCGACCCAACTGCCTCGCAACCTGAGTACCATTGCCCGGTCCTGGTATTGGCTTAGCAGCTTCTGAATCAGCAAAAACAACGTTTTCATCCCGGTTTCAGCAAAAATCCGGGCAATCAGTTTGATCCGCTGGTCCGAGCGGGCTGTGATGTGTTCAATGCCACGCGCGGTTTTGTTCAGCGTATCCGCATCGCTGCCTTGCGTGTATTTGGTCACGCCCGTGCGGTCCTGCTTAGCCTCGTCCGCATAGTGCAGCAGCTGGTAGGCGCTTGACGCATCGGTCATGCCTTCTTGCAACTTGCCTATCGCGTTGGCGTGGTCCACGCGTACGATGCCGTTGAGCTGGCAGTTGAGCAAATCCTCCAGATCCACCTTACCTCTTTCCACCCACGTGCGGCTATTGAGCTGGACGCGCATGTTGTCGATTAGCCCACGCACGATGTGCGTCTTTAAGCTTTGCGCCGTCATCGCCTGTTCGGCTGGACACGTGCCAAAAAATCGGTGCGGCAACGGCACGGGGCACAGCGACACAAACGGCGGCCCGTCGCACTCGACGTTTTCCAGCAATGCATTGCCCGCGCGCACGACCTTACGCCATTCGGCCATGCCATCGCCATCGCCATCGTAATCGACCCGCAGATAACATTCGGTCAACCATACCTTACGCATTGCCTCGTCACCGTTTGCGCCGTCGTCAGGTCGCACAGCGTCAGGCTGCCCATCCTGGGAAAGCTGCGCCGTGTCGTCCGAAGCGATATCCTCAATATGAGCATATCCTTGCTGACGCAACTCGCTGAGCGTACGTTGCACACGATGCGCGCAAAACCCGTCTGTGATCTGTTTAGCATCGCGTGCGATCAAAAACTCTTCGGGTGGCACTGCTTCAATGCGCACTTGGCCCCGCTGTGTGGTGCGCACCACGACAACGCGATGCAATTGCGGCAGCGCTTGCGGGGAAACGGGCACAGCTTCCGACGCTGGCATCGCCGCGTCTTGCGTCATGGACGGCTGTGCTGCCTGCAATGCATCGGGATCCACATAGGTGGTATGCTCGATCGGCTCAACAGTGCTGTCGCTGAGCAACATCGTCAGTTGTTTATCGGTCAGATCCCGGTATTCCTCGCGCACCTGCTCCGGTGTGTCATCCCACCAGACTTTGACAATGCCACTCTTTTGCAGCAACGCATCCTTGAACCACGTCAGCAATACTTGCCAGCCCGGGTTTTGCTGATAAAAGACGTAGTTGGCGACCTCGGTCATCTGTTGCGCGGCCGGCTCATCGTCGGCACGGCGCGCCACAAACTCCACCACATCGTCACCGGCGGTAAAGATTTCCATTAGCGCCGGTAGAATCCACTCCACCGTATCGGCCACATCGGTCGACACAAACCGGGACCGTTCCGGTAGTGCCGGAGGCGCCAGATCGCCCACCGGTTGCGCGAGATAGTATTGCATCGCCTTTTTGCGTTCAGCGCCAATGGTGCCGTCCACCCAATCTTGACTGTCTTGGATGTGGCGATCGACAATCTGACGCAAGTCGTCTTCGGTCATACGCTCGGTTCGCTTTGTCATTACGAATAGTAAATAGGCGGGTAGTTCAGTGCTCCGCCCCAATCTTCATTGGTAAAGCGCTCAGCATTCACCGCGATATAGCGCACGTTATCGGCGCCGTGGCTGAACGCGTCATGCAGCGGCGCGCCGGGCTCGCCGGTGTGCTGGTTGACGCCTCGCCGATAGCGCTTTAAGCACTGGACTAAACGCTGTGTCTTGGCTTGATCAAAGTACAAGCGCGGAAACGTCATGCGCGTGAGCCGAATACCTTCTTCGACACTCATGTTCGGCGTAATCTCCACGTCCCAACCGAGCGCCCGCATCACATCTTCCGCCGATTTGCCGCTTTTAAAATCCTTGCTACGCCCATCGTGCGGCAAATAGACTTTGCCCCAATTGAAGTGGCGCTTGCGCAGTTCAGCCGAGTAGTAATCAAGCGTCTTGTGGCTGTCTTCAATGTAGTCGATGACGCGCAACTGCGACAGATGGCACTGCACGAGCGAAATTGCCATCGCATCGTTCCAGCCCAAATCGAAAACGACTTGCACCTTGAGCATCGGGTCGTAGGGTACATCGCAGATATGGCCCTGGGCTCCAGCCGCAGCAATTTCGTTGTAGTAGATTGCGCCGCTCATCGCCGGCTTGCACTGCCCCTCCCAGATGTTCTTGTAGCCTTCCGGATCCGTGCGCCGGCAATGCTGCCTCTCCGCCTCCAATTCGGTCTCGTGAAACCAGGGGTTATCCGTATAGTTGACCAATACAGCCCGGCAATTCGGGGGCGGATTCATGACGAACCTTTGATGTGTCGGGTCAGTTTCCAACTCCGGGTTATATGTCACCCAGATCTCGCTGCCCGCCTTGCGGATCGTCGGCACCAAAATCGACCAGGAGCGCTCGCTAACCGTTTGCGCTTCCTCTATCCATGCGCGATCCAGTCCCTCATAGGATTTGATCGACTCGACCGTATGATCGGCCAAGCCGGAGAAAATGAACTCACTGCCGTTGCGGCCACGAATGGTCGTCGCCAACACGTCGAAATAGCCGCCCAGCCCCAATAGCGGGATTTGGTCGGCCAGCAGCTTATGCACCGATTCTTTGATCGCCTTTTGCACTTCTCGGAAGCAGCCAATGCGCAGCGGCTGACGCGCTGCGTCAATGAGCAACGCACGGGCAAATGACCAGCTTTTTGCGCTGCCTCGTCCGCCGTAGGCTACCTTGTAGCGCAGCGGCTCGAACAGAAAAGCCAGCTTCTCCGGTAATTCGACATTCATTGCGGCTTGACGAAGGTGACTTGGAAGTTCCAATCGACCGGCCCGCCGCCCGCGCCCCCTAGTTCCACACCCTGTACCGGCTTGCCATAACCCCGCTCAATAATCGCCAGCGCAGCCGACAATCGGTTGCGCTCGTTCTCGCCTCCCAACATGATCGATTCGATCACCTCAAGCGCGTCGGGCGTTTTGGCTTTGCACGCGGCGATCAGGTCCAATTCTTCCTGCGTGCGTTTAGGACGGCCTTTCGGGTTGCCGGTTTGTCCCTTCTCGAACGGCTTGCCCCGCTGTTTTTTTGCTGTTCTTGCGCTGTTAAAAGTCATATTGGCTTCAAGTAAGCCTGTCGCTGGGTTCACAATCCGGGTGGTTTATGGATGACCGGCCGGAGTTGTACGCCAGCGCGCAATGTGTATAATTACACACATGAATAGCACCCACCTTATTCGGCTTCTGAAAGCCGATTGTGTTTGTCGCATGATGTCGTTACCGGTTTCAAAGCCTATGGAAGCAGCTGGCAAACGCGGATCGATGCAGCCTTGAGCGGCTGGCTGAAAGCGCACAAAGCATGAAAACCAGCGCTGCACTACAATCCTAGAAAACATGCAAACTTATTTCTTTTGGTGCCGAGCAAAGTTCAACGCTATGGACATTGTTCAGACTGGCAACCACGGCCGTATGATTGCACAATATAAGCAAATCACCACACACGCGACGAATGGCTGGAAGCTTGCAATCGAGTTAGCTCTTGAAAATTATCGGCTCCGCCACTTTCCGTTGAAACCCAGTCGGCTAGAATCCGCTTTCGTCTTCCTGAACAAAACTGACGCACTTAGCAGGCGATGCTTTGGGGACGATGCGCTCCTTTACGAGGTCGAATTTGTTGACCCCTCGGCGCCATGCCACGTCGCAGACTTCGACCTGTACAGTGACGCATGCCGCACAACCCCTAACGAGGCTTTCCTACCCCGCATTATGCGACATGCAAAACAGTACTGGAGCGGGGAAGGCAATGGCGTAAAAGAGTTGCTTACTCTTTCCGATCTTCAAATTGTCCGGAAAGTCGGATAACGGCGAGTTGAGTAGCGGCGGGCATGTTCGTCGCAAAGCCGCTTGTGCCGCTTTGCATCCTTCTGCACCGATTCATACTCTCTCAGCAGCAACAAAAAACGGCGTGGCCAGCAATAATGATACGCATCTGGAAACGTCCGTTTAAATTCTTCTGCCTCTTCGATAGCTTCTTGACGTAATCCGTTCAGGTCAGTCCAGCGCATGCATTTCCCTGTTGTGTATAGATGTAGCGGGTCATCGGAGATTCTTCCGAATGCCTATCATGACGATCCAGGCTCATAAAACTAGCCGACCACGTAGCCCACCACCTCGAAAAATTAAAGAATTTTACAATCAGTGACACACTTGCATACCGTTGCCTGCTTATCCCTTATTAATACCCTTCATGCTAGGGCAGCGCTTAAAAATCGCACATTTCAACGCGTTGTTTCGTCTGGACGTTAGAATCCAGCCTCTCACAAACGATACAAAAAATTGGGGAAAATGTAAACTTTTATTAAGTAAACTAAAAATTTTACTTAAGTGTTCAGCTCAGTAAGGTTACAGTGTCTCACCCGAAGAAAGACCTTCCGATGGGCACCGTGCGCAGTATCCTGAAACAGGCTGGCTTGAAGTGACCGGCGGTTTTTGAGAGGAAAACAATGCTCTATCCACTCTATGTCCATGTGGGCGACGCCAAGCATGCCCACGGTGTCACATTCCCGGATTTTCCAGGCTGCTTCGCTGCGGCCGACAACTGGGCCGACCTGCCGGCTGCCGTCCAAGAGGCAGTCGAAGCGCATTTTGACAGCGAGAAAGGGCCAATTCCGGAACCGTCACCGCTCGAAGAACTGGCGCACCATCCCGAATACGAGGGCGGCGTTTGGATGTTATTCGACATCGACCTTTCCAAAATCAGTACCAAAGCAATTCGGCTCAATATCAGCTTGCCTGAGCGCTTGGTGCAAAAAATTGATTCCGCTGCACAAGAACGGAAGCTGTCGCGCTCCGCTTTCCTTGCGCTTGCGGCAGAGCATGAGATGCAGGATGGCGAGCGTCGATCCATGCGCCGATAGTACGCTTCGGGCGGCCTTTGGGAATGCCTGTTTGCCCTTTGGCAAACGGCTTACCACGCTGTCCTTGCACTATTCATGGTCATATCTACTTCAAACGCCGGATTGCCTCAAAGCGATTGGGTGACATCTCTTGCGGCATGATCTGCGTCTGCCAAACATCACCACCAACGGATCGCTTGCACGATATAGCCAATACCAAAGCACAGCGCCACAATCCATAGCGCCCAAAATCTTTGCGCTGGCATTTCTTTCAACATCATCCGCAACTCCTTGATGAGTTTGCTAGAATTCATTCATGCCTTCCTTCTGCTTGTTCCAGAGGGTTGATGCAAGAAAGCCCCGACCGCTGCGAACGGTTCGGGGCTTTCGCTTTTACGACGACTTTTCGGTTATTACTACATGTTCATACCCTTCACGCCGGGTCAGCGGTGCGTCCTTGCCGTAAGAATCAGCGCTTGACGCACTGCCGGGGTTGTTACGGACACTCGCCGGCTTGTCCTGGCCGGTGACCTGTCGGTCTGGATGGCCGATGAGTCGGTCAATGAAAAAAGCCCTGGCCGATTGACCCGGCTCAGGGCTTAAAAATCACGCCTTTCAACGCGTTGTTTCGTCTGGACGTTAAAATCCAGCCTTTCAAAAATGATACAAAAAACTGGGAAAAATGTAAACTTTTATTAAGTAAACTAAAAAGTTTACTTAAGTGTTCAACTCAATACGCGGCGATTGCCGCGATTCGCTGTGCTCCTCCCGGCGGTGGGAGAAACGCTGGACAAGGCCAAGCCAAATGTCAAATTGTCAATGTCTTCCTGCATGATGCACAACTCCTTGGCTAGCATGCCATGCGTGATCCCCTCCGAGCGAAGCGCATTGAAGACCTTACGTAGTATCTGCGAAGACTCGGGCCGCATGGGGTTGGGCTCGGAAGTCCTATAGCCGTTCCTTGCTATCTGGATGCAAAGGTTTCGATACGTCCACTCCGAAAAAAAGCCCAACTGATTCATACGATAAGCCAGCGCGGCTAACGACACGCCCCAAACCTGCTTAAGCCGCAGCAGCCTGTCTAGTGTCAGCACTGCCGTGCCGCGCCCGCAAACATTTGCCGGCGGCATCAAAAACGCCGAAGCAAAGGCGTTTGCCTCACGCTCCATCTCTGGGCTATGCGCCCCTCCATGCAGCATGCTGTGTCTGTCGCGGATCAGATGGCCTAGTTCGTGAGCAGCGTCAAACCGGCCATGCTCTGCCGACTTAAAGGTGTTCAAAAATACGAAAGGCTTTCCACGATGCCATACGCTGAATGCATCAACCTCCTTTGCCTCCATGGCTAAGGAATAAACCCGAATCCCCTTGACCTCAAGCAGACAAATCATGCTTCCTATCGGCGCTTCACCAAGGCCCCATACTCTACGCAGAGTCGCGGCAGCATCCTCCGGTGATAGATCGCCCAGGTCGGGAAGGTCTGCTTCAGGAAG
Organism: Mycetohabitans sp. B3; assembly: GCF_021498065.1. Lineage (NCBI taxonomy): Bacteria > Pseudomonadati > Pseudomonadota > Betaproteobacteria > Burkholderiales > Burkholderiaceae > Mycetohabitans > Mycetohabitans sp. B3. The sequence continues at coordinate 44,143 of NZ_JAHLKN010000024.1, forward strand.
GTGGAATCGTTCTTCAATCCAATCATTCAGCAAGAACGCAGTGACACCGGCGCCAAGAGCCGTGTTCCGCAGCGTTGCCGACATCTTCGACATCGAGCGAAAACTGGCCGTGTCAGGCTCGATCGATGGCAGGTCGTCGCCCGCAAAGAACTCGACCGGAAATCGAAGAAGCGTGCTCATTTGCGCTAGTCTCTCCGGCTCCGGCGCGTACTCGCCAGACTCATACCCCTGAATAGAGCGCACCTGAAGGCCCAACTCTTTGGCAAGGCGCGCCTTTGTCCAGCCGCGCCGCATACGGGCAAACGTCAGCCTCTTCGGGTTAAAAAACATCACATTCCCTATTCATTACGTGCCGACACGGCGCTCAACAGGCACGTCCATAGGCCCAGCCGAAGCATCGCCCAAAACACCGATACGTAGTTCGCTCGTTAAGCGGCGTGAGGCCGCATACACGTTCTCCCGCACCCGGCGCACGGCTTTGAAAAAACCCATGCGCGAATAACCCAGTTCATAGGCTGCTCGCTTAACCGGGCGGACCCGGCCCAGATAGAACGCCATGAACGCTTGTTTGGATCGCCCTTCCGGGTATGCTATCAACGCCACGTTGAATAAATTTAGCGCCGCATCCAGTTCCGCATCACGCTCATCGCCCAGCCCTGCCGGTTCTCTAAGCCGTAGCAAAATATTTTTTGGCCGCAATGGTGCATAAAGCCGCCGTGTCCTGCTCCACTCAACCCAACGCAAGCAAAACTCATGTAGCGCCTGGTTATCTCCGTTCATGCTTTCCCACTTACGTTACCCTTATTGCCTGCAATATGGGATGCACGGGCCGGTACAGTTCCCTGTTGCCGTTCATGCTTTCGCTCCACAGACGCGGGCGATAATCTTCTTTATTTCGCCGAGGTTATCCAGCGCAGCAGCCCGGTTCGCTGGCGATTGTGCCTCAAGCAACGGGGCTGCATTTCCGGTCAGCAGGAACTGGCTCATCGGTCCGTCTACGGGCCCGGGCAGTAGCGCCTTGGCGTGCTCGGGCGTTAAACGGCCCGTCTCAACCGCACGCGTGATAACCGCCTGTTGTTCTTCCTTGTCGTACCCCAGCGAGGCGAACCACCTGACAGGCTTGGCTGCGTGGCGCGCGTCCGTTACCAGCCTCGTGTACGCCTCCAGGAACGCCATACGAGCCGCCACCCATTCCCCTTCGCTCAGAAGGCTGCGCACCAGGCCCCAAGCCTGCGCCATCTCATCGGTGATCACCACCGTCGCGTTGAGGTCACGTGGCAACATCGCCCACGCCTCCTGTGGCCCCGGACGGCCATCGTCAATCCGTGAAAGGATCTCCGAGAGCGTTAGCCGGCCTTTTAGCTCACGCCGGCATTTCGATAGCGCGACAATCACTGCTTGCTCATCAAACGCGGCCAGATCAGCCACCAGCATCTTGGCCGCCGCCTCGCTTAGACTCGTGCCGCACAACTCGGCCGTGGCCGCCACCGCCTGAATCAAGTCAGCTGTCGCCATTAACCGCCTCCGCATCCCGTAGGATTCGCGCCCACATATCGCCCGTCGCCTGCAACCGATCCGCCTCGCGTGCCTGTGTCTCGGTCACCCTGCGATTTGTCACCCACTCCGTTCTCAACGCTTCGGCATCGGCCAGCAGGCAGTCCACCGGGTGCATCTTTTGCACGTAGTAACGCTTGTTGCTGTCCACGTACCAAGCGGCGACGCCTGGCGCTTCGTCCTTGCCAAGGCGCTGCAACAGCTGCGATAGCTGGCCGTTGACCTTTGCGTTGCGCACTGGCAACGCGCCGTACCTGCGCTGGTAGGCAGTCGCGTACGCGCGCCAGATCTCGGTTGTCGGCACAAGCGGCTTTTCCGCTTTAAGCTTTTTTGAGGGCGCCTCCGACGCAGTCGGGGGCAAAAGGATTTTGCTAGGGATCAGACAATCAGTCAATCCGTCAATCAGAGAATCAGAGATACAAGGGCCAAGTGCTTGTTGCTTGGGTTTACAGCCCTTCTCCCCAAGGTCACAAGGACTTTCTACCTTGGTAGCAAGTTCTTGGCTCCAAGGTGGTATCTCACTCGGCGTTTCGTTCGAGTGCGGCTTCTGATGCTTCAAAAAAGACAGAATTTGAATGTATCCGACGCCAGAGACGGTGTACCGCAGAATGAAACCCTTGGACTGCAAACTATTAAGCAGTGCATCCGCGTCCACATCGTCATACGGTAACGCTTTCACTTTGATTTTCTTTGGGCGGTCTTCAAGACGACCTTCGCGGTCCGCCAGCATCCACAGATAAATGAAAAGAAGTCGGGCAAACGGGTCCAACTCGGCTAAATCCTCGTTTTCCATAATGCCGGGCTTGATGTTTCGTGCACGGGCCATGCTTAGCTCCATTCAACCGTTTGTGTGCGACGCTTATGCCGTCAGTCCTGCCTGTTTAAACATGGTGCCGTGTGTGCGCTTGCAACGGGCACCAGCCGGAGAGGTTGACCACGCAAGCGACGGTAAGCGCTTGCGATACAATCAGTGTGCGATAGGCCTTTTTCACTCCGCCCTCCCCGTCAGCAGCTTCTTGAGCAGCATGTTTTCACGCTCGAGTTCGTCGGTTTTTTCGCGCTCCAGGCGCAACCGACGTTCCATCTCCGTTTCAAGCGGCGTGAGTTCGTAGCCCCGCGACCGTGCCAACCAGATCAGCGGTGCCTCGTTGTTGCACAGATCCATGAAGGCATTTAGCTTGTCCTGGGGGAAATAATGTCGACCGCTTCTGGTGATGCGTGACCACTGCGCCACGTCGGCAACAATGCCCTGCTTTCCGACGATCTTTTTGTCGTCCAAGCCGGAGAGTTGCTGACACAAGCGGATGGCCGCTGTCATTGACGGCTGCGCATCGATGCAGCGTATGTCCACGCGCTGCATTTCCGGCTTTAAGTTGAGTTCTCGCTGCATCGATGTATCTCGCGGCAAATTGTTTGTCTCGTGTTGTGTCGTTGTTTCAACTAAAGTTTTTGGTATGGCATGAACGATTTCGACTTGCTCATGGAAAAGGACGCGAGCCACCGCTGTGCGAAAATCGAAGTCTCTACCCCCTCCAACCCATACACAACGAGGCTCGCATGGACGTGAATTCCTTACTCGTCAGCTTCAACAGCATCGTGACTTTGGTAAGGTCTTGGACCGACTTTCGCGATACACAAGTAGTCGCGACCGTCAAGGCTCAACTCACGAAACAACTCCTTCAAACACAACTCAGCCTCTCCGAGGTACTCGCGGCCATCATCGAGAAAGACGCTCGGATTGTAGATCTGACCAACCGCGTACGCGAGCTGGAAACCCAACAAACCGAACGTGCTCGTTACGAGCTTCGAGAAATCGTGCCCGGCGGGAATGTCTTTGCTTACGCCTTGAAGCCGGCGGCCGAACTGACAGAGCGCGAGCTGGAGCCGCCGCACTTCATCTGTCAACGTTGCTTCCACGAGAGAAACGTCAAATCCATCCTCCAAGGTCGGATCGAGTTGGGTCATTTGCTCCTCTGATGTTCCATATGCTCAACACTGCTCGACGCTGGAAAAACCGCGGCAACCGGTTGGAACGGCTGAACCGACGAGCTCTCTTCATCACGCGCTTTTCGGCCACGGCAACCAGTAAGTTAGTCACGAAATGTTGCAAGACGCAATAATTTCGTGCATACCACCGTCAATCGCCCAGATAGGTCAATTTGCGTGAAGTACTAAGTTAGTGGACGTAGCAGTTTTCTCAAGCGCTTCAAATACATCCGGGCGCGCAAGACGCAGAAATTGTAGGCGGGGTTTTGGAATGCCTCTGGTACGCCATTGGTGCACTGAGGGTGGAGTGCACGCACATAGTTTTGCCGTCGCACTAGTACCTCCGAGGCGGTCGATGACAGCGTTGGCAAGAAAGTCCATCCGATCTATATCGAGGTTGTTGGGGCCAGTGATAGATTTTAGGCGCACTTAAAACAAAATTCAAGGTACACCTTACCCGCTAGGGTTTAGGCTTCCCTTATGGAAACTTGGAACAAACGCCTTGCTTTAGCGCTCCGGCAGAGCGGGTTGTCAGCGAATGCCGCAGCAAAGAAGGCCAAGGTATCGGCTCCAACCTTCTCTGCTTGGATTGCAGCCGGAAACATCAGCCCAGCGAAGGACATACGGGCGGATAACCTTTTAACCGTTTGTGAAGTCCTAGACGTACGGCCGGAGTGGGTTGTTTTCGGCAGGTTGCCTATGCGGCGCGGCGATAAATGGCCATTCGAGGGTATCAATCGAGAAGAATTCGAGGCGCTTCCTGTACGCGAGAAGGCGCGTATCACAAGATTCATTCGGGATACGATAGACGATTGGAACGAAGCCCAGATGATGAGGGAGGACAGGATGGTCAGATAAGGGCTCCTCCGCTGACCGCTCAAATCATTCCGTTCCGGCGCAGCCCTCGCACAACGAAACCTTCCCCGAACTAAGCCTCGCAAGCCCGCCTTGAGCGGGCTTTTGCTATACCTAAAAAATTCTTGACGCAAACTTTAGCCTAGCCTAAAATTCAATCGTCGTTACTTTACGGAGAGGCGAGTGAGCCAGCCAACCGCTGTTTATCCCACCGCTTATGCGGAAATTCTGACTTTTCAGCGGTATGCACAGCATCATTCACTGAACACAACAAGCACCTAAGTTTCAAGCCGAGCGACACAAGATTAGCAGTGCATACCATATAGCGTTTATTGATCACTGTTCCTTCGATGTGCAGAACTTACCAATAGGTAAAGGAGGCAGCTATGACCCTCTATGCAGATATAGACCAGCTTCGGGATTACTACTACGCCCGAGAGAAAGCCGAGATGGACGACCATACGGACGCCGAGACGGAGCGTGACGAACTCATTGCGTCCATCGCCAAAGAGAAGTTCGCACGTAAGGTCAGCAGGCTGACGTATGACGATATCGTCGGCGGTATGCACAGCGCAATGCAGTCGAAGCACGGTGAAGCGCTGCGCAACACATGGCTGATGAGCGACGCTCAATTTGGCGCAATGGTCAAGAGCATTGTGCTGGACGCGATGCGCGAGGATGCAGAAACAGAAGCTATCTGCGACGTCGGAAAATTAGAAACGGAGCGCTGAGATGCACAAGACCAGGACTTGCACCGAAAACAAGCGCCTTACCGGCCTAAACGATGCCAAGGACATCACCCCGCCGCTGTGGGATCGGATTCTTCTTCGGTCCGGAATGTCGGATAGAGCCGTCGCGCTCGCATGCTTTGCAATCACGCTAGGCGTATTGATTGTTGTGAATCTCGACAGGTAACAGCGTGCGCCTCATGCCGTTTGAGCAAAAAGGTTACTTCTTCAGAAGAACGATCTGATTAGGAGAGACGTCGTGCTAGCAACCGTCACACCGAGCATCCATTTAAGGAGCAACGCTTCGCCTTTGGCTTCCGCAAACCTTTTATCAAGTTCGCCCCTGACTTCCGCGAATCTTTTATCAAGTTCGCCCCTGAATTCCGCAAATCTTTTATCAATCTCGCCCCTGACTTCCGCGAATCCCTTGTCCACCTTGGCATCCAAGCGCATTTCGAGTTCACGCAGATCAGCCTTGGTCGCCAACGCGTCGAAATTGGCTTCAAAGATATCCGCAAACACCTCGGCCTCCGCTTCAGCCTGCGCGGGCGGCACGCCGGCGGTCTTGAGCCGGTTGGCAAATTTCAGTGTGTCGAAGGCGATGGCGGCCATGGCGAAATGTCAGAAAACGAGCTAGATACCACACAGCATAGCACAAATCTGTCCCCTTCCTTGTGGCGTCCGGAGACGCACGGGCATCCCGAACCCTGTCGTCTTTGACATGAGAAACACATGATCACTGATCACGGCCCCGACTACCGGCAGCAACAAGAGTTACAAGAATTTCTTCAATGGCACGAATCGCAAGGAGTCAAAGATGAGCATCGCAACGCTGATTCTCGGTCAGAGCGGAACCGGAAAGTCCACCTCCCTCTGCAAGATGGACCCGGCACACACCCTCTTGATCCAGACTATCCGTAAGCCGCTGCCTTTTCGTGCAGCAGGATGGGCTTATCACACGAAGGACAAGGCGGGCAACATCCTCGTATCGGATCAATCCCAAAAGATTATCACGATCATGCAGCATACCAGACGCAAGGTCATTGTGCTGGACGACTTCCAGTACATGCTTGCCAACGAATTCATGCGCCGCAGCGACGAACGGGGATTTGACAAGTTCACCGAGATTGGCCGCCACGCATGGGATGTACTCTGCGCTGCCGGCATGCTGCCCGATGACGTGCGCGTTTATGTGCTCAGCCATACCGAAGAAGATCAGTCAGGCACCACGAAGATCAAGACGATCGGAAAGATGTTGGACGAGAAGATTACGATCGAAGGGATGTTCACAATCGTTCTACGCACCGACGTGACCGATAGCGAATACACCTTCACCACACGTAACAACGGACGCGACACCGTTAAAAGTCCGATGGGATTGTTCGAATCCGAGCGCATTCCGAATGACCTGTCAGCGGTCGATCACGCCATCACCGCCTTCTACGAACTGAACGAAACCGCCTGAACGGAAACACATCATGTATGCACTAGACACAAACGTAGCACGTCAAGCCGATGAACGCATCGTACGTATCACTGACATTGGAAAGTATGTTGGGATATTCACCCGCGCAGAAGATGTAACGAGCGCCAAAGGCACCTGTGGCATCGACTTTGCATTCGAGACACCAGAACGCTTGAGCGCAAATTTCACGCTTTGGACCATGAAAGCACAAGGCGAACCACTGTTCGGCTTCAAGCAGTTACAAGCGCTGATGGCGTGCCTGCATATCAAAAGCATCACTCCCTCTCACGCCACCGTGAAGAAGTGGGACCGGGAAACGAACAGCGTTCAGGAGTTTGACGCCGAGGTGTTCAAGGATCTCATGAACAAGCAAGTAGGCATTTTGTTTGAAACCGAGGACTATCTAAAAAAGGACGGAAGCATCGGAACCAAAGTCGTGCCCGCCGCCTTTTTTGAGGCCTCAAGCGGATTGATGGCTGGAGAAATCCTCGACAAAAAGGTTGAGCCGACGCAACTCTCGAAGATGATCCAGGCGCTTCGCCATCGTCCGTTGAAGCGCGTTGTAGGGCAAGCTTCTCAGCCAGGCGGCCCTATACCTGATGCCAACAGTTCGTCGGGCATGGATGACGACATTCCCTTTTGAGGAGTTGGCGTGAGTGACCTGACCTTATACCAAATTGCCAGTGAGTACCGACAAGCGGCCGATAGGCTGGTGGAACTCGATCTCGATGAGCAAACCGTAGCAGACACGCTTGAATCAATCAGCGGGGATTTAATCACCAAAGCTCAAAACGTTGCGTTCGTGATTCGCAACCTCGAAGCGTCGGCGGAGCAGATTCAAACCGCGATTGAACAAATGCAGACGCGTGCGCAAACCTATGCGAAACGTGCAGAGCGAATCAGAGCATATCTGCTGCAAAACATGCTAATGAGCGGCGTGCAAAAGCTCGAATGCCCGTACTTCAAGCTTGCCGTGCGTGAGAACCCTGCCAAGGTCGTCATCGATGACGAGCGCCAGGTTCCAATGGCGTACATGACAGATCCGCCACCTCCACCGCCAAAGCCAGACAAGAAGTTGATCGCACGAGCAATCAAAGACGGGGGCGACGTGCCGGGCTGTCGGATCGAATACAGCCAACGCCTCGAAATCAAGCCGTAACGCAGATGTCTCATGCTTTGGTGAAACAACCGTCCGTCTACCCAAGGAGAATTGGCACCATGAACAGCCCAAACGGTGAAGGCATGACCATTGTCAAGAAATTCGAACTTATCAATGATCAATTTATTGAAGAGCCTGGCGTGAAACTCTTGCGCATTCGTGTGCTTATCTCGTTCGCATGTGTCTGCGGGCGCTATCTGACAAACCACTTCTCGCCCGGCTGGAGGAAACAAAAAAAGGCAGTGGGCGATAAAAAACCTGGCATGGGTTGGAGAAAAAGCGTGATATGAAAAACAGCAATGCCATCCACACCCCCCAAACCCTGCCAAGACCCATGTTTCTCACCCAGGACGAACTGGTCGAATTGTCCGGTCGCAGCAAGCGTTCCGCACAGGAAACAACCCTGCGCATGATGGGCATCGAACACAAGGTTCGAGCAGACGGACGCCTCATCGTGTCGCGCCTTCACGTCGAACAAATCCTCGGCGTCGCATGTGTCACGCTCCGCGACGACCGTGATATTGATGCGAACTGGAGCGCTGCGTAATGCCTAAACCAAGGAACAAAGAAAACAAGGGACTTCCAAAGCGCTGGCGATTTTTGCACGGTGCATATTATTACCGTGTACCCACGGGGCACGAAGCTGCTTGGGATGGTAAGCAGTCTTTCCAGCTTGGCAAGACATTACCCGAAGCCTATCGTACATGGGCGGAACGCATCAAGCACATTGACGATGCCAGAACGATCGGCGATCTGCTTGAGCGCTACGCGCTCCAAGTCGTGCCTACAAAAAAGGTCACCACGCAGACAAACAATGCTGTCGCGCTGAAGCGGCTACGCGCGGTGTTGGGCAACGTGCCCCTCGCATCGCTGAAACCAAGGCACGTCTATCAATATCTCGATAAGCGGATAGCAAAAGTCGCTGCCCGGCGCGAAGTCGCAGTGCTGTCGCACGCGTACACGAAAGCCGTTGAGTGGGGCTATCTTGATCGGCACCCGTTCAAGGGCGAAGTGCGTCTCAAAGGCGAAAAGCCACGTGACCGGTACATTGAAGACTGGGAAATCATCGAGTGCCTGTCGCTGCCTGCGCGCCGGAAATCAGGAAGCGTTCGTGCGATCCAGGCGTATATCCGAATTAAGCTTCTTACCGGCCTGCGACGCGGCGACCTGTTGCGTATTACGGAATCCAGTCTCAAGGAAGATGGCATTCATGTGACACCCGGCAAGACCAAAAGCTCCACCGGAAAGCAGCTAATCATTGAGTGGTCCGATGAGCTACGTGCTGCGGTTGCCGCAGCCAAGGCCGCGCGTCCGGTCCATGTTGCACCGTGGCTCTTCTGCACAGGCCGGGGCGCGTGCTATTACAACGAAGAAAACGGACTCGCCAGGGGATGGGACGGGATGTGGCACAACTTTATGAACAAGGTCCTCAGGGTCACAAAAATCAAAGAGCGATTCACTGAACATGATCTGCGCGCGAAGTGCGCCAGTGATGCACAGACGTTAGAGCACGCCCGCCGCTTGTTAGCACACGCTGACGGCAAGGTTACAGAACGGATTTATCGCCGCAAACCTGAGCGCGTCAGACCGCTACGATAATCAATCTATGGCACACGGCCTATTCTATGGCACAAGGCATCTAATCCGGAATGGCTGAAAGCCTTGCCGGGTGTGCCATTGGCGGGCATCGCCAATATAGCCAGAAAGCATATAATACTTGCTTGCCTAAGCCAAAGTCAGAATTGACAACGCAGCTTGAACATGAACACATCCTCTAAAGCTACTGGGCCAGGTGATGGCGATGCCGGTCGGGACGCCGACGCGCTGGCGCGCATGGACACCGACGCGTTTACCGCGCTTCACGCTGAACGAGGCGCTTATATGGTGCTCGACCAGTTCAGCGTGATAGACGTGCACGGTGACGACGCAGCCAGTTTCCTGCACGGCCAACTGACCAACGATATTCAAACGCTAGAAGCAGGCAGTGTGCGGCTAGCCGGCTTCTGCTCGTCCAAAGGGCGGCTGCTCGCCACCCTGCTGGTCTGGCGTGCTGGCGACGCAGTGCGCATGCTGGTTTCCGCAGACCTGGCCGTGCCGCTTCAAAAGCGATTGTCGATGTTCGTGCTGCGCGCCAAGGCGCGGCTGATCAACGCTACCGACGGTCTCGCCGTGGTCGGCTTTGCCGGCGACGCCCGTGCCGCGCTATCGCAGTACTTCGAGGCGTTGCCCGACGGTGTACACGTAAAGATTGATACGGCCTGCGGGGAGTTGATCCGCGTGCCGGATGCGAACGGCGCGCCACGTTTCCTATGGGTCGGGCCGAGGGCCGCGGTCGACGCGAAGTTTGCCGCACTGGATGCGACGCATCGCGCGCGACGGGCCGATCCCGCACTGTGGGACTGGCTTGACATCCGCGCGGGCGAGCCGCGTGTGAATGCCGCGACGAGCGAGCAGTTCGTGCCGCAGATGATAAATTTCGAACTAGTCGGTGGCGTCAACTTCCGCAAGGGCTGCTATCCGGGGCAGGAAGTGGTCGCCCGTTCTCAGTATCGCGGCACGATCAAGCGCCGCACGGTGCTGGCACACGCCGCGCAGGCGCACGCCGGCGTCGAGGTGTTTCATTCGGAGGACCCTAGCCAGCCGTGCGGGATGGTAGTCAATGCCGCTGCGGCTCCCGAAGGCGGTGTCGATTGCCTGGTCCAGCTTAAGCTTGGCGCACTCGATACCGGCTCGATCCACGTCGGCTCTCCGCACGGCCCAACGCTGGCGTTTTTACCGCTGCCGTACCCGCTGCCGACGCAAGCGCCTTGAGCGGTCCGACGCAGAGGCAAACGGACTGCGATCCGCGTCAGGCGCCAATGAGACGCCAACTGCGTGCGCGCCCACGCCGTATCCGTGCCTGGCGCGCGCTTAGACCAGCTTAACCAGCTGCTTGCCAAAATTGCGGCCTTTGAATAAGCCGATGAAGGCATCCACCGCACTGTCCAGGCCTTCTGCGATGCTTTCGCGATAGTGTAAGCATTGGGCGGCCACCCATTCGCCAAGTTCGCGCAGCGCCTGCGGCCATACGTCGAGGTGCTCCGAGACGATGAAGTCCTGCACGCACAGCCGCTGCGTGACGATCAGCGCCGGATGCTTGAGCGGCGCGGACTCGCCGTTGTAGCCCGCGATCATCCCGCATAGCGCGATGCGGCCGAATGGATTCATCCGCGTAAGCGTTGCGTCGAACACCACGCCGCCAACGTTTTCAAAGCAGCCATCGACACCATCCGGCGTCGCGCGTTGCAAGTCCTGGTACCAATCGGCTGCCTTATAGTCAATGCACGCATCGAAGCCGAGCGTCTCGACGACGTAGCGGCACTTGTCTGCGCCTCCTGCGATGCCGACCGCGCGCGCCGCTCAGCTTGGCCAACTGGCCGAGGACACTGCCGACCGCAACACTGGCCGCGCTGACCACTACTGTGCTGCCCGGCCGGGGCGCAATGATCCGGTTCAGCCCGTACCAGGCGGTGACGCCCGGCATGCCGACCGGGCCGAGATAGGCGGACAATGGCACGCGCGTGTCGTCGATCTTTTCCATGTCAGTGCCATCTGACGTGCCATATTCCTGCCAGCCAAACTTCGCCAGCCCCTTGTCATCGACGTGCCATTGCGGATGGGTCGATTCCACGACCTCACCGACCGTGCCGCCGAGCATGACTTGCTCCAACGGCTGCGGCGGCGCATACGATTTCGCGTCGCTCCTGCGGCCGCGCATGTACGGATCGAGGGACGGGTAATGATTGCGGACGCGAACCTGGCCAGGCGCGAGTGGCTCCAGCGGCATTTGCACGAGCCGGAAATTGTCGTGCGACGGCTCTGCGGCCGGACGCGACACTAGCCAAATCTGGTGATTCACTGCTGCTTGATTCGATGCACTCATATCTCCGTCCTGGGGGTGAACGTCAGTCGTGCGTCGGCGCCGGGTCGGCGTCCGGCACAGCCGGTTGCGGTACCACCCGCTGGTGGGTGATCTCGCGACCTACGGCTAATGCGCTCAGGTACTTGAACGTGCCCAGCGCCTTGGCGACGAAGCGTCCGTCGCTATCATGCACCTCACCCTCACAATAAGCCATTGTCGCGGAGCGGTGCAGCACCCGCGCCCGGGCCCGAAGTTCGCCGCGTCCGGGTTGCATGAAGTTGGTCTTCATCTCGACGGTGACCACGCCCGCGCCGCTACTCAACGAGCGCGCGGCCAGTGCCAGGCCCACGTCGAGCAGCGTCATCGTCACGCCGCCGTGCGCGACGTCCCATGTATTCAGGTGCAACGCCGTGAGTGGCAGCACCACCTCGCTGTGCCCGTGCGCCGCATGGACGAGCCGTACGCCCAGATGGTCGACGAATGGACTGCTCAGCGCTTGCACTGCGGCCGGCGGTGTATCGTTCGCCACGGGCGCGGTATTAGGCTTCATAGTCGATGCACTGCCGCGCGTCGCGTACACTCGCAACAAACGCCTTGATTTTCTCGTGCTCGGGATGGACTGCATAGGCCTCAAGCGCGGCCTTGTCATCGAACTCGGACACGAGCACCACGTCATAGGTCGCCTCGAGCCCCGGCGTCGCGATGCCGACCTCGAAGCGGCGCATGCCGGACACGATGTTTCGACAGCCTTCAAGCATCGCTTTCAGTCGGACTGCGTTCGTTGCGCGATCCGCACCTTCGGCTTGCTCCTTCAATTTCCACATGACAATATGTTTCAGCACATCTGCCTCCTTGGCCGCTGATCCGACAATTTGAACTTGCATTGCATCGCGACGCGGCGATCATCGCGTCGTGGGGTGAACCAGCAAGCCCGCCATTTTGCCTCTGATCGGCGATTCTGTCGCATGCCGCCATGCGGCGGCCGCGTGGCAGCCATCGTGCATGGGCGGCCCGTCGATGCGTTGGAACACAATCTTGACATCGCTGAAATGCCGCACTGCATGCGCGATCAACGACGAGACCCACAACGAATTATCCGCTACCTGAACTAACTACCCTTCATCTAGCGAGTAAAGGTGCGCATCGTGTCGTCTTCTGATGCATTTCGGTCCATCAGTACAATCGTGGACTACGGCATTGCCATGCTCACACGGCTCGCTAAGGATCGGCAAGCCAACGACAGACGATTTACAATAGAAGCTGATACGACACCGGAGCGCTCATGGCGTTTTCCCAAAGTGACACCGTTGTTCACAAACAGCCGGCATTCGCGGGCGCAATCGATCCGAATCGGCCCGGCGCGTTCTCCCAGCTTGGCACGCAGTTCCTCACGCGGCAAAGCGCCGCGCCGTTGCCCGATCCGTATGTGGTCGCTGTTTCCACCGACCTCGCGCATGAACTCGGCCTGAGTGCCGCAGCACTGACCGACCCCGCATTCGCTGACTACTTCTGCGGTAATCTGACGCGATACCTGGAGCACGCGGCGTTGCCCTTCGCCAGCGTGTATTCCGGCCACCAGTTCGGCGTCTGGGCCGGCCAACTCGGCGACGGACGCGCGTTGACGCTCGGCGAGACCGAGCATCGCGGACAGCCCCAGGAAATACAGATTAAGGGCGGTGGCCGGACCCCCTACTCACGCATGGGCGATGGTCGGGCGGTGCTGCGCTCTTCGATCCGCGAATTCCTGTGCTCGGAGGCGATGCACTTTCTCGGCGTTCCGACCACGCGCGCGTTGTGTGTGATCGGCTCAGACGCACCAGTCTATCGCGAGACGGTGGAAACGGCGGCAGTCACGACGCGTGTCGCGCCCACATTCATTCGGTTTGGCCATTTCGAGCACTTCTATTCGACTGGGCAAGTGGAAGCGTTGCGTCGGCTCGCAGACCATGTGATCGAGCATGCATTCCCGTTCTGCCGCGATGTGCAGGATCCCTACCTCGCATTGCTGGCGGCCGTCTGCGAGCGCACGGCCGCGTTGATAGCGCATTGGCAAGCCGTGGGTTTCTGCCATGGCGTAATGAATACGGACAACATGTCGATCATTGGACTAACGATTGACTATGGGCCGTTCGGCTTCATCGACGGCTTCGACGCAAACCATATCTGCAACCACTCCGACACGTCTGGGCGATATGCGTACCAGCAACAGCCGCACGTGGGCCGCTGGAATTTGATGTGTCTGGCGCAGGCGCTCTTGCCACTGATCGGCGCGCACCGGGGCACGGCCGGGGATGAGCGTGCGATCGTGGATGCACGCGATGCGCTGCAGGAATACCAAGCCCACTTCGGCCCAGCACTGGAGGCACGTTTCCGTGCCAAACTTGGACTGACCACGGCCGAACCGGACGATGTCGCATTGATTAATCGTCTGTTGGCGCTTATGCACGCGAATCACGCCGACTTCACATTGACCTTTCGGCGCATGGCCGGTGTGCGCCGGCACGATGCTTCCGGTGACGCACCCGTGCGGGACTTGTTCGTCGATCGTGCTGCGTTCGATGCATGGGCAGCCGCTTATCGACAGCGGCTGAAAACCGAGCCCGCAGACGATGCGACGCGTCGCGCGGCGATGAACCGCGTCAATCCGAAATACGTTCTACGCAACCATTTGGCTGAACAGGCGGTCCGCGCAGCGAACGAAAAGGATTTCACCGAAATTGCGCGGCTATTGCAGGTCTTGTCGCACCCGTTCGACGAGCAACTCGAGTATGAAGCCTACGCGGCCCTGCCGCCGGATTGGGCCGCGTCGCTTTCGGTGAGTTGTTCGTCCTGAGCGGCTGCCGTGTGATGCACACGACCATCGCTACGGCAGCCGCACGGGTGACGGCGGCACGATTCGCATGGTCGTCGCCAACAAGTGTGTCCACACTCGTTCATTAGCAGGAGGCATTCCATCATGGCTGATATCCGCAACCCTTCCGGTCCGACAGACCCGGCGCACCCGGTCTCGTGTAGCGCGGCGGCAGGCGAGCCGCTCGCGGCGGCGGCACAACATACGGTGCGCAAGTCCGATGCCGAGTGGCGCGAGCAACTCGCGCCGATGGCTTTCGAGGTCACCCGCCGCGCGGCGACCGAGCGCCCGTTTACCGGCGCGTACTGGGATCACTGGGAACGCGGCGTCTATCATTGCGTTTGCTGTGGCACGCCGCTGTTCGAATCGTCGACGAAGTTCGATGCAGGCTGCGGCTGGCCCAGCTACTTCAAGCCAATCCATGGCGAGGTCATTATCGAGAAGACGGACCGCTCGCATGGCATGCTGCGCATCGAGGTGCGCTGCAACGTGTGCGACGCGCACCTCGGGCACGTGTTCAACGATGGCCCCGCGCCGACCGGGTTGCGCTATTGCATCAACTCGGCTGCGTTACAATTCGATCCCAGCTAAACCGATGCCCGTTTGCCAGATCCCGCCACCATGAAACTCCTGTTTGACCTGCTGCCCATCGCGCTTTTTTTCGTTGCATTCAAAGTTTGGAACATCTATGTCGCAACCGGCGTGGCGATCGCCGCCGTGCTAGTGCAGGTCACGTGGTCGGCGTTTCGCCATCGGCGCGTCGATCCGATGCTGTGGGTGAGCCTGGCGATCGTTGTCGTATTTGGCGGCGCGACCCTGGTGCTGCATAACGACACGTTTATCAAGTGGAAACCGACCGTGCTGTACTGGGCATTTTCGCTGGCGATGCTGTTTTCGCAATTTGTGCTGCGCAAGAATCTGATTCAGAAAGCAGTGAGCGCGCAAATCAAACTGCCCTCGCCGATCTGGGACCAACTCAACGTCGCCTGGGCGCTGTTCTTCGCGGCACTGGGCACCGCCAACTTGTTTGTCGCGTACCGGTTCTCGACCGATACCTGGGTCGACTTCAAGCTGTTTGGCACGACTGGCGCGATGCTCGTGTTCATCGTCGCGCAGAGTCTGTGGCTCGCCCGGCACATGAAGGAAGAATAAGCTGATGACCGATGTATTCTTGACCGCCTCGGCCGAGCAGCGCATCGCGCTGATCCGCGCGCGCCTAGGCGCCGCCCTGTCGCCGCTTACACTGGAGATCCGCGACGACAGCGCACAACATGCCGGACACGCCGGCGCGGTTGCCGGCGGTCACTATACAGTGACCGTCGTTTCGGCCGCGTTCGACGGCCATACCCGGGTGGCGCGGCACCGGCTAGTGTATGATGCGCTCTCTGATGCGATGCAGCGCGGTATCCACGCGCTGTCGATCAATGCATACACGCCAGAAGAATTCCATTCGTCTCCCCGTTAGGACGTTCTGATGATCTTGAGAAAAGCCCGCTTGTGGGCAGCGCTCGCAGGTTGCGTAGCGGCACCCGCATTTGCCCAGAACATTGCCGTAGTTAATGGCACACCAATACCGAAGGCGCACGCCGACGCGCTGGTCAAGGAGCTGACGCGCCAAGGGCAACAGGACTCGCCGCAGCTGCAGGTGATGGTCCGCGAGGAACTGGTCAATCGCGAGTTGCTGATGAAGGAAGCGCTGCGGCGCGGCATCGCGAACCGGCCCGACGTGAAGGCGCAGATTGCGCTGGCCGACCAGAGCGTCGTGATCCGCGCGCTGATTGAGGATTTCCTGAAGAACAACAAGCCGAGCGACGACGAAATCAAGGCGCGCTATGAGCAGTTGATCAAGCAGGCCGGTGGTAACGAGCTGCACTTGCATCACATCCTGGTGCCGGACGAGCAGCAGGCGAAGGATCTAATCGCCAAAATCAAGGCGGGTGCAAGCTTCGAGGAGCTTGCGAAGCAATATTCGAAGGATCCGGGCTCGGCCAAGAACGGTGGAGATTTAGACTGGGCGAACCCGCAAAGCTATGTTCCCGAGTTCGCGGACGCAGCGGGTAAGCTGAAAAAGGGCGAAGTGACGCCGGCCCCCGTCCATACGCAGTTTGGCTGGCATATTATCCGGCTCGACGACTCGCGGGCGATCCAGCCGCCCCCGCTGGACCAGGTCAAGACGCAAGTGGCGCAGCAACTGACACAGGAAAAGCTGCAGCAATTCAACGCCGAACTACGCCAGCACGCGAAGATTCAGTAGTATGAGTGAGGTTGCCGCCACCCTCATACTGGGTGGTGGCGCGTCCCAGCTTACCAATGGCCGCCCAGCAGGCGGCCATTGGCTTATCCAACGATTGGCTTATCCAACGCCGCGATAAAGGTGGCCGGCACGATGCGCGTCCAATCAACCGATCCAGCGCCGCGCATTACGGTACAGCCGCAGCCACGGGCTTGCCTCGCCCCACTCTTGCGGATGCCAGCTCATTTGCACGGTTCGGTGTACGCGCTCGGTGTGCGGCATGAGGACGGTAAAACGACCGTCCGGCGTAGTCACCGACGTAATGCCTTGCGGCGAGCCGTTCGGGTTGAACGGGTAACGCTCGGTTATCACGCCGTGATGGTCAATATAGCGCATCGCGACCTGTACGCTCGACAGATCTCCTTGTTGCGAAAAGTCCGCATAGCCTTCGCCGTGCGCCACAGCGACAGGCAGGCGGGAGCCCTCGAGCCCGGCGAAGAAAATCGAAGGCGATTTTTCGATTTGCACAAACGAAAAGCGTGCCTCGAACTTCTCGGAGCGGTTGCGCACGAAACGCGGCCATGCTTGCGCGCCAGGAATCATCGACGCGAGGCTGCTCATCATCTGGCAGCCATTGCAGATGCCGAGCGCAAACGTATCGGGACGCGCAAAGAACGCGGCAAACATGTCCGACAAGCGTGCATTGAAGCGAATCGTCTTCGCCCAGCCCTCGCCGGCGCCCAGTACGTCGCCGTATGAGAACCCGCCGCACGCTACCGCACCGGCAAATTGCGCCAGATCGGCGCGCCCCTCGATCAGATCGCTCATATGCACGTCGTGCGCGTCGAAGCCGGCGCGGTGGAACGCGTAAGCAGTTTCCAGATGCGAGTTCACCCCTTGTTCGCGCAAGATGGCCACGCGTGGCCGCTTGCCACTCGAGATGAACGGCGCCGCGACGTCCTCTTGCGGGTCGAACGTCAGGTGCGGCACGATGCCCGGATCCGACGCATCGCTCAACGCCTCATACTCGGCGTCCGCGCACGCGGGATTGTCGCGCAGCCGCGAAATGCGCCAACTGACTTCGCTCCAGATTCGGTGCAGTTCGGTACGGGGCGCCTCGTAGATCTTCTTCGCGTCGCGATAGATCTCAATCACGTCGCGCTCGTTCAACTTGCCAATCACGTGGCTCGCGCCCGATAGACCGAATTCGCGCAGCGTCGCCAGCACGCCATCGCGCTCGACGGCGCGCACCTGCAGCACCGCGCCTAGCTCTTCGCAGAACAACGCGCGCAGCGTCAGGTCGTCGCGGCGTCCGGCTGTCTGGCGCGCCCAGTCCTTTGCATCACCATAGTCGAACTCGTGTCCCTGCTCGAGCGTGAGCATATCCACGTTCAATGACACGCCGACATGACCAGCAAAAGCCATCTCCGCCACCGTCGCAAATAGGCCGCCATCGGAGCGGTCGTGATACGCGAGCAGCCGGCCGTCGCGGTTGAGCAACTGAATCGCGTCGAAGAAGCGCTTCAAGTCCGGTGCATCGTCCACGTCCGGCACACTGTCGCCGACCTGCTGCGTGACCTGTGCGAGGATGCTGCCGCCGAGACGGTTGCGCCCGCGACCCAGATCAATCAGGATTAGCACCGAGTCGCCGACATCGGCCACGTTGCGCAACTGCGGCGTCAGATGGCTGCGTACGTCCTCCACGGGCGCGAATGCGGAAACGATCAGCGACACCGGCGCGACGACCTCCTTGTCGACGCCGTCCTCGCGCCACTGCGTGCGCATTGACAACGAGTCCTTGCCGACCGGAATGTCGATGCCCAGCGCCGGGCACAACTCCATGCCAATCGCCTTGACGGTGTCGAACAACGCGGCGTCCTCGCCGGCACTGCCGCATGCGGCCATCCAGTTCGCCGACAGTTTTAGACGATCCAGCGACGCAATTGGCGCGGCAGCAATGTTCGTGATCGCTTCGCCGACAGCCATACGTCCCGAGGCCGGTGCATCGATCACCGCGAGCGGCGTGCGCTCTGCCATGGTCATCGCTTCGCCACGGAACCCGGCATAGTCCATCGCGGTAATCGCACAGTCGGCCACCGGCACCTGCCAAGGGCCGACCATCTGGTCGCGCACGGACAGGCCGCCAACCGTGCGGTCGCCAATCGTGATCAGAAAGGACTTGCTGGCGACAGTCGGATGCCTCAGTACCTGCGCGGCCACGTCCGACAGGCTCAAGCCGGTGACCTCCACCGGCGCAAACGTGCGATGCACGCGCGTGACGTCGCGATGCATCCGCGGCGCCTTGCCGAGCAGCACGTCCATTGGCATGTCAACCGGCATGCGCGCCGGGTCGGCGGCATCGGCCACAGCATCGTCGATCAATTGCAACTGACGTTCGTCAGTCGCAACACCGACCACCGCCATCGGGCAGCGTTCACGCCGGCAGATCGCCTCGAACGCGGGCAGACCATCGGCCGCAATCGCGAGCACGTACCGCTCCTGCGCCTCGTTCGACCAGATCTCGCGCGGCGACAACCCGCTCTCCTCGAGCGGCACGCGTCGCAATTCGAAGCGAGCTCCCTTGCCGGCACCGTCGACGATTTCCGGAAACGCATTGGACAAGCCGCCCGCGCCGACGTCGTGAATCGACAGGATCGGATTGTCGTCCCCGCGTTGCCAGCACGCGTTAATGACTTCCTGCGCGCGGCGCTGGATCTCCGGGTTGCCTCGCTGCACCGAATCGAAATCGAGTTCGGCGGTGTTGGCCCCGGTGGCCATTGAACTGGCTGCGCCACCGCCCATGCCGATGCGCATGCCGGGACCGCCGATCTGCACCAGCAGCGCGCCGGCCGGTACGTCGTGCTTGTGCGTATGCGCGTGCGAGATATTGCCGATGCCGCCAGCGATCATGATCGGCTTGTGATAGCCGCGTACGCGCCCGCCGATGTTCTGCTCGTAGACGCGGAAATAACCGCCCAGATTGGGTCGGCCGAACTCATTGTTGAACGCGGCGCCGCCGATCGGCCCATCGATCATGATCTGCAGCGGCGACGCAATGCGCTCGGGCCGGCCATAGCGGCCGGCGGCGTCATCGGGACAACGCTCGGCGAGCGGCTGCGCGGCGTCGCGCGCGTTTTCCCATGTCTCGATGGCGTCCGGCAACTCCAGATTGGACACCGAGAAGCCGGTCAGCCCGGCCTTGGGCCGCGCGCCGCGTCCGGTCGCACCCTCGTCGCGAATCTCGCCGCCGGCGCCCGTCGCCGCCCCCGGGAACGGCGAAATCGCCGTCGGGTGGTTATGCGTCTCGACTTTCATCAGCGTGTGCGTCAGCGCCTCCATTGGCGCATAGCGCTGCGTGTCGCCGCTGGCGAACCAGCGCTGTGCGAGGCCACCCTCCATCACCGCAGCGTTGTCCGAATACGCGACGATCGTGCGTTGGCCGCTGAGCCGGTGCGTATTCTTGATCATCTGGAATAGCGACATGTCCTGCGATTGGCCGTCGATCGTCCACTGCGCGTTGAAGATCTTGTGCCGGCAATGCTCGCTGTTGGCCTGCGCGAACATCATCAGTTCCACGTCCGTTGGGTTGCGCGCGAGCTTCGTGAACGCGTCGACTAGATAGTCAATCTCGTCGTTGGCAAGCGCGAGTCCGAGTTCGGCATTGGCCGCCGCCAGCGCGGCCCGTCCCTGACCGATCACGTCCACCGACTGCAGCGGCTTGCCGGGCAGCGTGTCGAACAGCTGGCACGCCTCGTCACGGGTGGCCACCACGCTTTCGGTCATCCGATCATGCAGCACCGCTGCGACCTGGGCCCGCGCCGCGCCGCTCAACGTCTTTTTCGTGCCGAGCAGCCCGGACAGGCCGCTCTTGAGCGTCACCGCGTACTCAATGCCGCGCTCGATGCGGTGCACGTTGTCCAGCCCGCAGTGCCGGGCGATATCGGTGGCCTTCGACGCCCATGGCGAAATCGTGCCAAGCCGCGGAATCACCAAGAAGGTTTCGCCGCCATCATCAGCCGGCGCCGGCTCGCCGTACTCGAGCAACGCGGCGAGCCGCGCCGTGTCGGCATCGCCGAGCCCAGCAGACGCATAAACGAAATGAACGTAGCGCGCACGCACGCCGACCACGGCCGGTTCGATGGCCTGCAGTGTTTGCAAGAGGCGGTTCTGACGGAAATCGGACAGTGCCGAAGCGCCGGGGAAGCACGAGAAGTGAGCCATGGGGCGTTGCATCGAAGGTTGCTGATCGTCTTGTCGACCAAAGCACGCTGCGCGGTATGCCGGGCGGCATGGCGCCACGCGCTGGGGGAAACCGCAATTATACCGCGCTGCGCCCGCCGACCGCGACAGCGCTCGCGGCCGGCAGCGCCAATGCTATGATTGCGCGCCTTCGCGCGGTGCGCCGGCCCCGCCAGCGCACGGATCCACGCGCTGACTGCGCCGATTGCATACCCGGAATGCGCGCCCCAGTCTCGGTCATCGACGTAACGCGCCAGATCACGATCATGCGACTCGGCGAGCGCGTGCGGATCGCCGGTGCGCTGCTGCTGCGCAGCGGGCGCCACGCAGACGCAATGCCACCCGCGGCCTTCACGGAATAGGCGATCTCACTGCTCGAACAGGGCCGCGCATCGGTGGATCCCAAGCGCCGCGCGCATTTGCGCGGCGCTGAACTGGAGCGATATGGTGCTGCTGTCGCCCGACGGACTGCTGCTGGTCGGCGCGACGGCCCACCCGCGAGTGTTCGTCGATTGCGCGCACAGCCCTGTCGCCTCGCTCTGTTACAGTGATAGCAGACCTGGTGTCGGGGGAATCGCCGGCTTTGCCGGTTGCGTCGCTGGCGGCGCCCTCGCCTGGGCGACTCGCCGGCTAGCACCATCGACGGCCGGCTCGTGCGCCCGCGCGTCGGCGCCTGCCCCCTTCGTCGCTCATTGAAGGCCTCGCATGACTGATCCTGTTCTGCCCGCCGCCGGGCACAGCGTGCGCGCTGCATCGTTAATCGATGCGCGCGAGCGCGCGGTACCGCTGTACGACGTGGCTTCGCTGCGCCTAATCGAGGCGCAGGCTACCCGTTCTCTGCCCACCCACACGTTGATGGCGCGTGCTGGCCATGCAGCCGCGTCCGTGCTGCTCTACGACGAAGTGCCGGTGCGCGCCGCGTGGATTGCAGTGGGGCCCGGCAACAACGGCGGCGATGCATTGGTCACCGCGTGCGAGTTGCATCGCGCCGGCGTGCGCGTGCAGGTATGCATGCCGTGCGAGGTGGTCCCGGACGACGCGCGCTGGGCGTTGCAACGCGCGCGCGAAGCTGGTGTGCCGATCAGTACGACGATTCCGGATACGCTGCAGGGGTTTGATTGGGCGCTCGACGGGTTGTTCGGCATCGGCCTGGGCCGGCCGTTAGAGGGCGATTTCGCGCGCATCGCCGCGTTGCTGTCCGAGCATGCGCGCCAACGTGTGCGTGTGCTAGCGCTCGATGTGCCGAGCGGGTTGGACAGCGATACCGGCAACGTGGCCCATGGCGGCACTGCGGTGCGCGCCACCGACACCTTAACGTTCATTGGCGCCAAACCAGGGTTGTATACCGCACACGGGCCAGATCTGGCGGGACGCGTGCGTATTGCACCACTGGAGTTGACCGCCGCGCTCACGATGCCAGCAGGCATGCCGCCGTCAGGCGTATCGATGCTCAACGCACCGGCGCTGTTCGCGTCGCGGCTGCCCGAGCGCGCGTTGGCGTCGCACAAGGGCACGTTCGGCACGCTGGCCGTGATCGGCGGCGCAACAGGCATGTGCGGCGCCCCCATCCTGGCCGCGCGGGCTGCCCTGTATTGTGGTGCCGGCAAGATCCATGTCGGCTTGCTGGGTGATGGCGTACCGTCCTATGATCCCGTCCATCCGGAACTGATGCTCAGCCCCATCCACACGCTGGCTTTGGATGCGGCGAGCGCACTGGCCGTCGGGCCAGGGATGGGGCGGGACGAACGCGCGGCGCGCGTGCTCGCCGACGTCCTGTCATTGAACGTGCCGATCGTCGTGGACGCCGACGCACTGAATCTGCTCGCCCACGACGCTAGCCTGGCGGCCCGGCTCGCACAGCGGCAGGCGGCGGCGATCATCACACCGCATCCGCTGGAGGCAGCGCGACTGCTCAATGTGGAGGCAGCGAGCGTGCAGCGTGACCGGTTCGGCGCGGCTCGGCGCTTGGCCGAGCGGCTGAACGCGGTGGTGGTCCTGAAGGGAAACGGCACTGTAATTGCCGACGCGTGGGGTCCGGGCCGTCGGCCGCTGGCGATCAACCCGACCGGCAATGCTGCGCTGGCGACCGGGGGCACCGGTGACGTGCTGTGCGGGATGATCAGCGCATTTGCCGCGCAACGCATGCCGCCGTACGAAGCCGCACTCACGGCGGTTTACTTGCACGGCGCAGCGGCCGAATCATTGTGCGCGGACGGCGATGGGCCGGCCGGGTGCACCGCTAGCGAGCTTGCACCGCGGGTACGACGGCTGCTCAATACCCGCTTCTACACACATTGAACGCGGCCGAACGGACGACTCCAAGATGTCGTCGTGCATCGTTATACTTGGTGCCAACGCGTCAGATCCACAAGCGCCCGCGCCGGCACGCGCCACCATGCGCACCGGCGGCGGCTTTCCTTTCGTCACAGAGACAAGCAACGTCTATGAGCCTGAATTCGCTTCCCGCCTGGTCCGCCCTTGCCGCCCACTATGAATCGATTCGCGATGCTCATATGCGCGACTGGTTCGCCCCCGCGAACGATCCGGCGCCCACGCGGGCGGAGCGCTTTACCGTCAGCGGCGGCGGGCTGACGCTGGATTTCTCGAAGAACCGCGTGACCGACGAGACGATCGCGTTCCTCGTCCAGCTCGCTCGCGAAACGGGTGTGCAGGCGCGACGCGACGCGATGTTCGTCGGCGAGATCGTGAACCCGACCGAGCGCCGCGCCGCATTGCACACGGCTTTGCGGACCTCGGACGCGAATGCGCCGTACGCCGCGCAGATCAAGGCAGAGCGCACGAAAATGGCGGCTTTTGCTGAGCGGGTGCGCAACGGCCAATGGGTGGGCCACACCGGCAAGCCGATTCGACACGTCGTCAATATCGGCATCGGAGGCTCGGATCTGGGTCCGAAGATGGTTGCGCACGCATTGCATCACCTCGCAACACCGAAAATCCGCACACATTACGTGTCCAATGTCGACGGTGTTGACCTGCAGCGCGTGCTGGAACAGATCGATCCCGAACAGACATTGGCGATTGTCGTATCGAAGACATTCACAACGTTGGAGACGATGACCAACGCGCGCTCACTGCGCGACTGGTTCCTGCGTAGCGGCTGTGCACCGGACCAGTTGGCTCGGCATTTTATCGGCGTGTCGGCGAACCCGCAGGAAGTGGTGCGTTTTGGCATTGCACCCGACAACGTGTTCGAGATGTGGGACTGGGTCGGCGGACGTTATTCGCTGTGGTCGGCAGTCGGATTGTCAGTGATGATCGCGATCGGCCCCGAACACTTCGATCGATTGCTCGCGGGCGCTCATCTAATGGATGAGCATTTTCGCCACGCGCCATTGGAGCGCAACCTGCCGGTGTTGCTCGGGCTGCTCGGCGTCTGGTACCGCAATTTCTTCGGCTCACAAAGCTACGTTGTCGCGCCCTATTCGGAGGCGCTGCACTTCCTGCCGGCGTACCTGCAGCAATTGGAGATGGAGAGCAACGGCAAGTCCGTGACGCTGGATGGGCATTTCGTCGATTACCCGACTTCGGCGGTGACCTGGGGCGAACCTGGCACGAACGGCCAGCACGCGTTCTTCCAAATGTTGCACCAAGGGCCAACGATCGTGCCCATCGACTTCATTGTATCGCTCACGCCCGAGCATCCCCTGCCCGGTCATCACGAAAAACTGCTGGCGAATTGTTTTGCGCAAGGCGAAGCGCTGATGCTGGGGCGCACGCAGTCGGAAGCGGAACGCATCGCCGGGCCTGATCAGACAGCACTCGTGCCGCACATCGTTTTCCCGGGCAATCGGCCGACAAACACAATCTTGCTCGACGAGTTGAATCCGCAATCGCTCGGGGCCCTGATCGCGCTGTACGAGCACAAGACACTCGTGCAGGCCACCGTGTGGAACATTAACCCGTTCGACCAATGGGGCGTTGAACTGGGCAAGATGCTCGGCAAGGTCGTCGAGGCGGACCTGGTCTCCGCGTCGTCGGTCGATCCGCGCAAGCACGACTCGTCCACCAGCGCGTTGATTGCCCGCGCACGTGCGAAGCTCCGATCCTGAAAAAGCGTCATCGTATGCCGGTGCGCTGGTGCGGCATCCAGGCTTTTCGACCCAAAGTCTTATTAATCAGCGTCGCTGCTGGGCGATCCGACTATCATTAACACACCCCACAGCTTCGTTTAGGGACCAATCGCGTCGGCTGGTCCCCGCGATGCAGGCGGGCGTTGCATACCATCAACGCAATGGACTTAAAAGGAGCGGGCTGATAGACCACTGGCGTATTTCAGGCAAGTTACTTTGGAGCACTGAAATGGCGGCTAACGTTGCCACGGAACCGGCCCAGCCACGGTCAGCGAAACTGGTTGCACCCGCTGCCACCGGCATAGCCAGCAGCCCGTTCGCGAAACTGGCAAATCGTCACGTGCCGTCCATTGGATTGTCCGGCGCAGGCGGGAAGCGTCAAGCCATCGCGACCGTGATCAACGATGTCAAGCCTCGTGTGCCGCCGTTACGCCGAAATGGCCTGTCGGCAACCGATAGGGCTGAGTGAAGGCGCGGACGCGTGTTCGACGCCGATTTCAACGCGCATCAACACGCTGGAAACGACGCTCTTCCCAACCTGGATACCCTCCAAAAACATCCCCTACCCTATCGTTTCACTCTCCGTCAACGAGTAGGTTCGGCCGGGGCATGCTTGACGTGCAGCTTGCCACTGTTATGACGCGCCTGCCAGAGGTCATAGGCGGCCTGTCCGGCCAGCCACACATCGGCGCGGCCGCCGCGCTCGACGCCGAGCCATGCCTCGATACGCAGCGCCATTTCGGGCGAGATCGCAGCGTGCTTGTTGAGCACACGCGAGAGCGCGGAACGCGTGACGCCGAGCTGCTGCGCAGCCTGTGTGACCGTCAGGCCAAGCGCCGGCAGCACGTCCTCGCGCAGCGTGTCGCCGGGGTGTGGCGGATTGAACATACGGCTCATGAAAACAACTCCTAATGATAGTCCTGGTAATCAACCAGCACGGCATTGGCACCTTCGAAGCGAAACGTCATCCGCCAGTTGCCATTGACCCATACCGAAAAATGTCCTTCAAGGTCACCATGCAGCGGATGCAACTTTCAGCCCGGCACGTTCATGTCGTCAGGTCCGGCTGCATCGTCGAGCTGGCGTAGCTGACGGGCGAGCCGTGCAGCGTGGTGCGGCTGGATGCCGGCTTTGCTGCCTTTCTCAAAGAAGTCGCGCAACCCTTTGTGCAAATCTAGACGAGCCACCCTGCTTCGAGTGCCAAGATTGCGTCACAGCGCTGCGCAAGCTCCGTATCGTGTGTCACGAGCACCAGCGTTGCGCCGCTTGCGCGATTCAGCTCGAACAGCAGGTCGATTACCGCACGCCCGTTGGCCGCGTCGAGGCTGCCGGTAGGCTCATCGGCGAACAGGATGTCCGGTTCGATCACGAACGCGCGCCAGCGCGACGCGCTGCTGCTCCCCGCCCGACAGGTGCTTCGGATAATGGTGGACCCGCGCCGCAAGGCCAACATGCTCGAATAGCGAATGCGCGCGCCGCGCCACATCACGAGGTTGCGCGGCGCCGGTCAACTCCAGCGGCAACATCATGTTCTCCGACGCGCTCAGGTGCGGCATCAACTGGAACGACTGGAACACAAATCCGGCATGCCCTCTGCGCAGTGCGGTACACGCGTCCTCATCAAGCTGACTGTCAGCCAGTGCGGGCATGCGGATTGCAATAGCACCGCGGGGCGGTGACTTCATGCCGGCTGGGAAGCATGGCTCATCGATCGGACGGGATGACTGCTCAGCCGTTCAATCCGATGCCACCGTCCTCGAATGGTCCGACGCTGAGCGCTTTTATAAGGAGTAAACATGAAACACTTGCCGATTCTCGCCGTGTCGGTCGCCGTTGCCGCTTGTGCGGCTCAACCGCCGGCGGGCGTGCAACCGGTTGGCAAGAGTGCCCGCTCGCCTCAACAAGTCGCGCAATGCGTGTCGCAGAAATGGGCCGATCAGTCGCAGCAGCCCGTTACGCTACAGAACAGGCTCGCGGACGATCAGGCGTTCGACGTGCTGCTGCCGGGGGAACGTCCTGGAGGCGCCGCGGTGGTCATCCAACCCGACCCGTCCGGCAAGGGGTCGTGGGTCGGCATCCGCGGCATCGGTTATCCGGGCGCAACGGCTGACGTGAACGGCTGCCTGTAGCGGCGCGCCATGCAGCAGCAGCCGCTGGTGCAGCGGTCGCTGCTGCGCGGCGTCACTGATTCGCCGCGACCGGCGTGCCGTACAGCTTCACCCGCGAGCGGGCGCGCAGCGCATCGACATAGCTGGTCCATTCGGCGTCGCCGAGCACTTGGCCGATTTGCAGCTGCGCGCCGCTTAAGCGTTGCGGGTCGATGCTGGACGGCATATTCACCGTGTTCACGCGGTAAATCGCGTAGCCGGCATCACCCAGATCAACGCCGACGTAAGCGGGCAGCTTTTGCGGATCGACTTTAAATATCGCGGCAACCGCTTGCGGCGGTACTCCTTGGGTATCGGCCCGCGTCACTTTGGTGACTGCCGAGAATCCGGCCGTGGATGCCGATTTCCGAACGTCGGCCAGTTTCGCTTCACCTTGCTCGCGAGCCTTGTCTGCCGACAGCTGCGCGACCACCTTTTGCCGCACCTGCGCAGCGACCGCGTCGTACGGTTGAACGGAGGCTGGCTGGTAGTCCACCACGCGCGCCGATACGAGCGTATTGTTGCCGACATCGATCGCCGGTGTGTTGTGCTTGGCCTTGACGGAGTCGTCAGCGAACACGGCGGCGAGCAGCTTTGGATTGTTTAGCGGGCTAGTCGGTGGCAATGCAGGATTACCTTCCCGCGTTAATGTCGCGGTCTGGATCGTCAGCTTGAATTTGTCCGCAGCCGGCTTCAGGCTGTTAGCTTGCTCGTAGACGATGTTCGTGAACGCATCGGCTTGTTCCGCATAGGCCTTGGTGGCCTGTTCGGTCTTCAACTCGGCCGCAATCGTCGCCTTGACTTCGCCAAACGGCTTGATCTGTTCCGGCTTAATGTCCGTCACCTTGATGATGTGATAGCCAAAATCGCTTTGCACGATGCCGCTGACCTGATCCTTTTTCAGCTTGAAGGCGGCGTCGGAGAACGGTTTGACCATCATGCCCGGCCCAAAAAAGCCGAGGTCGCCGCCCTTGTCCTTGGAACCGGGGTCGTCCGAATTCTGTTGCGCCAGCTTGGCAAACTGCTCCGGATGCGCGGTAACCTGAGCGAAAATCGACTCAGCCTTCTGCCGCGCCTTGTCGCGCTCCGCCTTGCTTGCACTGGCGGCGACTGCGATCAGGATGTGGCTGGCGCGCACTTCGCCGGGCGTCTTAAACTTTGTCGCGTTGTCATCGTAGTACTTCTTCAGGTCCGCCTCGCTCGGCTGCGCGCGCTGCGCAAGCGCATCGGCCGACAGCGTCAGATACTCAACGGTCGCGCGCTCTGGCGTCGCGAACGCATCGTGGTGCGCATCGTAGTATTGCTTGAGCTGGACGTCGCTCGGTTGCACCTTGCCTGCATAGTCGGTCGCATGCAGTGCCAGGCCTTGCACCTCACGGCTCTGTTCCGACAGGCTCGCCAGCTGCTGCGCGAGGGCCTTGGGCGCGAACGCGCTTGCTTGGATGCCGTCCGGCAACTGGCGGCTCGCCAATTGGTAGCGTACACGCTCATCGAACGATTCCGGCGTCATGCCCTGCATTGCCAGCAATTGCTTGTACTGGTCTACGTCATATGTGCCGTCGGGCTTGCGCAACGAGGCAATCGCCGGGATGCTCTGCTCCGCGCGCAGCACTGCTTGGTCAGACGCGCTCAGATGCAGATCTTCGGTCGCTTTGGCCAGCACGCGCTGCTGCACCAGACTGTCGAGGATCGCACGGCGTATTTCCGGTGTATCGATTGCCTTGGCATCAAAGCTTGCGCCCAGTACCTGGCGCGCGCGATCGAGCTGCTCGCGCATGGCGCCCTCGTATTCGGCCCGGGTAATCTTGCGGCCGGCGACGCTCGCGACGTCCGCGCTGTCGTCAAAGAAGTTACGAAAGCCCTGAACGCCGACGAAGCCGAGCCCTGGCACAATGAGGATCACCAGCAGGAACATCATCAGGCGCTTGTGGTTACGAAAGAAGTCGAGCATGAGATCGGTTGAGTACGTTACGCAGCCGGCAAGGCCGACAATCAATAAACGCTCGATATTACCTTACCGCGGCGAGCGGGCAAATCGCGTGGGCGGCAAAGCGTCTGACTCCGTCCGTTGAAACGGGCGCGGCAGTACGGCACAACCCACGCGGGGCAATGCTCGATGACAGTGACAGTGTGAAGCTTGAGAGGAACCACGTGAGCCGTCACGCATTGCACCAGATTCCGCTACCGTGCCGGCAGATACAACACTAGCAGCAACAGATACGAAAACAAAAACCCGCAGAACCATAGCCATGCGGGTTTCAGGACGACAGCAGACTTCCTCGGACTGAGTTGGACGGCTTTGCGAAACGGAATGGTGGGTGCTGAGGGGTTCGAACCCCCGACCTACGCCTTGTAAGGGCGCCGCTCTACCAACTGAGCTAAGCACCCGTTCGACGTCGCGTCCAACAAAGTACGCTAGTTTAACGCATCTTTCAGCGCTTTACCAGCGTTTTGCAGCGTTTAAGGGGGGCTACGGATACGGCGATTCCTTGTATCCTGTTCTGCACGACGCTCTCATCCATCTTGCGCTTACGTCGCCGCAGGACGGCATTACGTTATTCGGGCGGACGCCAGGTACTTGTGAAGCAGCTGCAACGCTTGCACGGCCCTTATCGTCGGGTCATCTGCGCGAACGCGGACTACCCGCCGTATGAGGTGCCGATAGAGAACGCGAATGATCAGTGGAAGTTCGCTGTCATCGGGCGCGTGGCGTGGTTCGGGCGGCAGGTGCAGGGGCCACGTCAGGCCTGTAATGGACCGCTGGAAGCCGGCGGAAACACCTTCCCCTGAACAGCAGCGGATGTGCCGTGTCCGCCGCATGAGCGTACGTTGACGCAGTTGCACCAAGCGCGCACTTATCTATTACAGTTGATCAGGATAGAACGACACGGACAGCACCTGATCCATCGACCACGGGCAGGCGTCAGGGAACACATCCAAGCCGGTCTCCTCAACGGCCTTGGAAACCGCATCAGCCCACGTCCGAGTAATCCAGTTGTGATTGGACAAAGCTTAAGGCTAGGAGTATCGTTTAGCGCGGCGTCCAATGCCCGCCGTTGCTCCTTGATTGTGCGTTGCCAGCTTGAACCCCGTCGGCCCGACTGATACTGCCACTTGAGCAGGTGAGCCAGACCTTCGGTCGCTGGCGTCCACCGTTGTCACTGGCCCTCGTTGCCTTGCTCGCTCCAGAAGTGCGGCACAGATAAGCAACTTCGACAACGTCAGGAAGCTTTCTGGCAGCGAGCAATGAATGATGTGTTGTGTCGATCAAGTTTCTTATCTCTCAACCTGCCATAGGGCCTTTAATGAGTCCAAGCACGCATGCGGCGGCGCAGAAAGCTCGCGGACTAGCGAAGCAGAATTGGAGCCCATGTCCGCTAGACTCTTGCGAGGAAGAAAAAATCACGGTCAATTGCATCTTTCAGCGCTTTCCCTGGCCGAAATTTGGGCATTTTGGTCGCCTTGATGTTGATAACGGCACCGGTGCGGGGATTGCGTCCCGTGCGAGCGGTGTGCTTGCCCACTGCAAACGCGTCGAAGCCAGCGAGTGTAACGCTGCCGCCCTTCTTTAGAGCGTGTTATGCACTTTGCAGGATAGGTGCGGCATGAACGAGCATGAGTATGGCAAAGACGACGAAATGCAGGCCGACGAGCGTTTCAGGCAAACGCTCGTCGTCGCGAGCGAGCCTTCGAAAGCGATTGAGCCATTCGAAACTGCGCTCGACGACCCATCGGCGCGGTAGCAAGATAAAGCCCTTCTTTGCCTCAATTCGATGCCTTCATCCTGCGCGGCTTGCGCAGGCTCTTCTCCTATATAACCTTGGTCGGCAAAGGTAAGCTTCACGCTCTGCCCGCTCACAAGTTGCCCCGCTTGTGCCAACAGCGGAACCTGCGCGCGCGCTTGCTCATTGACCGGCGTGACATGAATCGCCAGCCAATGCCCGAGCGTATCGACGGCCATATGCACGTTGCTTGCCCGTTTGCGCTTGTAACCATCGTAGCCTGCGCGTGGGCCACGCTCGCAGCTCGACTGCAACATACGCCCGTCCAGGACCACCGCACTGGGCTGACCTTGGCGACCCTGCGCAACACGCAGCACCGAACGCAAATCCTGAACTATCGCTTCGAAGCCGCCCGTTCGCAGCCAGCGTTGAGTTTGCTGATACACCGCTTCCCATGGCGGAAAGTTCGTCGGCAGCATACGCCACGCAGCGCCCGCACGAGCTAGCCAACGCAGCGCGTTGAACAACTCGCGCAATTCATACCGTCTTTGCGGTGCATCTGGCCCCATCAACGTTAAATACGGAGCAGCGAAGCGCCATTCTTCGTCCGTCACGTCGTTAGGATAGGCTCTACGTTTCTCCATCTCGATTCCACTCTGAGACTTGCTGAAAGTGCATAACACGCTCTAGGATGGAACCAATAATGGCCGTTGACTCTGGCTTAAGCATTTCTCCGTGGCGACAGTAAACGTCATGAACCTCTATATCCCCGAGAACATACGGTTTCCACGCATCAGGCGTGACGAGCGTTTCACCTCCCGCCTCTGCTACCGTGGCTCGAAACAATAGCGCATCCCCACCGTACCGCGATGGAGAATAATCTCTTACGATACGCCCATTATTCTTTCCAATTTTCTCGGTGTTTTCCAATAAATGCTTATCCATCGCCGAAACTAATTCGTTGCCATAGTGGGCGGCAAACACCTCTCTCACCATCGCCTGGTCAAATTGATTTCCTTGCTCTTCGAAAGCTTTTCCCGCAAAAGGGGTACTATCCAGTAACGCCAGCAACGCTACTTCTTCGCCTTGGTGTTCAAGTCGAACAGCCATGCTATGCGCCACATTGCCGCCGAAGCTCCATCCTAATAAGCAGTAAGGCCCTTTGGGTTGAACACGGCGCATTTGTTCAAGATAGTCTGACACCATCTCGTCAAGGGTCGATGCAAGCGGGCTTGTTCCATCGAACCCGCGAGCCTGCAAGCCATAAAGGGGCTGATCCGGGGGAAGGTAACTGGACAGACCCATATAGCTCCAGCTCAAACCAAATCCGGGATGAATGCAGAAAAGAGCAGGACGGCTGCCTGTGGGCTTAAGAGGAAGTAGAACGGAAAACGAGTCTCCTTGCATCCCGTCATGCTTAACTAAATGGCGTGCTAAGCCTGCGAGGGTGGATGCCTCAAACAGCGTGCGAATGGCAAGATCAACTCCTAACGCTGTGCGTACGCGATTGATCAGGCGCATGGCCAGCAGCGAGTGGCCTCCGAGTGCAAAGAAGCTGTCGTGCCGGCCCACACGTTCGACGCCCAATAGCTCGGCCCAGATCGCCGCGAGCGTCGTCTCGAGCTCGCCTTGCGGCGCTTCATACGCTTGGTGCGCCAGCGCGTCGTCATCCGGTGCGGGCAGCGCCCGCCGATCCAGCTTGCCGTTGGGCGTCAGCGGAAACGCGTCCAGCCGCACAAATGCGCTGGGCACCATATACTCGGGCAATGTTGCGGCCACATGCGCACGCAGCGTGCTCGCCAGTGGCTCGTCCGCTTCGGCCTGCACATACGCCACCAGCCGCTTAGCCGAGCCCTCACCGGTTGCTACCACCACCGCATCACGCACCTGCGGGTGCGCCGTTAAGCACGCTTCGATCTCCCTCGGTTCAATCCGAAAGCCGCGAATCTTCACTTGCTCATCGTTGCGCCCCACAAACTCCAGATTGCCGTCCGGTAAATAACGCGCTAAATCCCCAGTCTTATACAGCCGTGCACCCGCGTCATCGGAGAACGGATCCGGCACAAAGCGCTCGGCCGTCAGCTCTGGGCGGTTCAAATAACCGCGCGCGACCCCCGCACCACCAAGATACAGCTCGCCAACCGCACCTAGTGGCACCGGCTGGCTCTGCGCATCGAGCAGATAAACGCGCGTGTTCGCAATCGGCCGGCCAATCGAGGCTTCACCGCTGAAGTCACGTGCACCACGCCATACGGTGGCGCAAACGGTTGCTTCTGTCGGGCCATACGCATTGAAGACGGTGTAGTATTGGCTTAAATGCTGTACTAATGCCGCATCAGGAGCTTCACCCGCGAGAATCAGCGTCAAGGGCGTACTTAAGATAGGCAGTGCCTTGCCCTGTTGAAGCATCGCGGGTGGCAACGTCACGTGCGTGATCGCGTGGCTTGCCAAATAAGTCCAAAGCTCGCGCTGATCCCAACGGGCTGTATTGGGCGGCAAATACAATGTCGCACCGCTGCCAGACGCCATCAGAATCTCGGAGATACTCGCATCGAAACTGAGTGAGGCAAACTGCAATACGCGGCTGGTCGCGCGCACATCGAAGCGGGCAATCTGCGCGTGCACAAGGTTCATCACGCCGCGATGTTCAACCATTACGCCCTTCGGAGCGCCGGTGGAGCCGGACGTGTAGATCACATACGCAAGATGACGGGACGTCAGCTCCGGCACCAAAGGATTCGTGTCCGCCTGTTCCGCCAATGAGTTCGGGTCAAGCACCGTGTGGGACGCGAGTGCTGCGTCACCTAGAGCGGCCCGGCCCGCCGCGTCAGCTAGCACGATTTCTGGTGCCACATCGTATAGGATATGCGCGAGCCGCTCGCTCGGATAGGCTGGATCTAGTGGCACATACGCGCCGCCCGCTTTCAGGACCGCCAGCAGCCCCACCACCATTGCGGGACTCCGTGCCACACAGATCGCCACCCTCGCATCGGGCCTCACACCCAACTCAATGAGTTGGTGCGCCAGGCGGTTAGCCCGTGCATTAAGCTGCGCATAACTTAGCATCTGGCCTTCATAGACCAGCGCCGTCGCCTCTGGCGTACGCTTTACCTGTACTTCAAACAGTTGGTGAACGCACTGGTGAGCTGGGTACGCTTGCTGTGTCGCGTTCCATGTCCGAAGCAATTGTTCGCGCTCGGTGTTAGGCAGCCACTTTAACTGCTGAGCGGGCTGATTGGGCATGCAATCCAGTGCCTCGGCCAAGCTCTCGAGTACCTGCTGCATGTAACCGCAAACTCGATCAGGATTGCCAGGTTGTACGATCTGCACGGTCAGTCCGAGCGCGGTACCGTAATCTTCCACCGACAATATCAGTGGATAGTTGCTTCGCTCTTGTGCCCTCAAAAATTGGACGCCAGCCAATATTTCGCTGCTATCTGTCGAGAGAGTATTGTGACGGTAATTTAACAACGCACTAAAGAGTGGCGAGCCGGCGGGCACGCCACTACAACGCAGCGCGCGCACCAGTGGCGTATGTTCATGTTCGAGCAATGCCGCCAGTTGAGCGTGCGTGGCATATACACTCGACTCCACGCTACCATCCAGGTCCACGCGCAGCGGTAGGACATTCAAGAATAACCCCAGCGCCCGATCTGCGCCGTCGCCCGCTTGCATGCGCCCGAACAGCACGGTGCCAAATACCACGCGTTGTTGGCCGCTCGCGCGGGCGAGCACCTGTGCCCACGCCAGATGGCACAGACTCGCTAAACTCACGCCTAGGCGCCGCGCATGCGCACGCAGCCGATCGTTCAAAGCCGACGGCAGCATCCAGTGTGACTCGCTCACTTCACTGCCGTCGCCCTGTACCTGCGCGAGCCCAAACGGCAGGGTCGGCTCCACGTCAGCGAGCAGCTCGGTAAAAAAGCGCGTATACTCGGCTTCACTCACGCCTAGCCTGGCTTGCGCGACTAGATGGCGGAACGGCCACGCCGGCGGCAGCGTGTCGCCTCGACCTTCGATGAACGCGTACACCTCCGCGTGCATCACTTCCAGCGTCGAGTGATCGCTAATCAAATGGTGCAGCCGCTGCGTGAGCAGCCAGCGACCCTCGGTATCTTGCGCGATTGCACAGTGCAGCAGCGGCGCTTGCGTCAGGTCCAAGCGCGTGTGACGCGGATCAAAGCGCCGCGCCAATTGTTCTTCGATCGGCCCATCAGCGGCGTCCAACGTCAGCTCGGTGACCGGCAACTGCGCGTGGCGCCATACCACCTGCGCGGGCGTGGACACGCCTTCCCACACGAACGCGGTGCGCAAAATATCGTGCCGATCGATCACCTGCTGCAGCGCGTGCAGATACTGGTCAAGCCGCTCGCGCGTGTCAAAGGCCAGCTGCTCGATCAGCAGATACGGATCGCCGTCGCGCGCGAGTAGATGGTGAAACAGCAGCCCGTCTTGCAGTGGCGACAGCGCATAAATGTCTTGGATATTGGCTACGCCACCGGGCACCTGCTCGACAATCTGGTCAATGTCCGCTTGCGTCAGCTCAATGAGCGGCAGCATCGACGGCGTAATCGCAGTGGTGTCGGGCGTAATTGCGTTCGCAGGCACCGCCACGTCACGGTGCTGGCCCAACGTCTGCGCCAATGCGCTGAGAGTCGGCGTGTCGAATAGCGCGCGCACGGATAACCCGACTCCCCGACGCCGCAGGCGCTCAATGAGTTGCACCGCCAGCAGCGAGTGGCCCCCGAGCACAAAGAAGCTGTCGTGCCGACCCACACGCTCTACCCCGAGTAGCTCCGTCCAAATCGCCGCGAGCGTGGTCTCCAATTCGCCTTGTGGCGCTTCATACGCTTGATGCGCGAGCGCGTCAGCGTCCGGCTCAGGCAGTGCACGCCGATCCAGCTTGCCGTTGGGCGTCAGCGGAAACGCGTCGAGCCGCACAAATGCACTGGGCACCATATATTCGGGCAATGCTGCCGCCACCTGCGCGCGCAGCGTGCTCGCTAGCGCGTCATCGGGATCGGCCACCACATACGCGACCAGCCGTTTATCCTGACCTTCGCCCAACGCCAACACTACCGCATCACGCACCTGCGGATGCGCCGTTAAGCACGCTTCGATCTCTCCCGGTTCAATCCGAAAGCCGCGAATCTTCACTTGCTCATCGTTGCGTCCCAAGAATTCTAGGTTGCCGTCCGGTAAATACCGCGCCAAATCTCCGGTCTTATACAGCCGCGCATCGGCGTCCTCTGAGAACGGATCCGGCACAAAGCGCTCGGCGGTCAGCGCCGGGCGGTTTAGATAGCCACGTGCCACCCCGGCGCCACCAATATACAGCTCGCCGACCGCACCCAGTGGCACCGGCTGCCCGTGCGCGTCCAACAGATAAACGCGCGTGTTCGCAATCGGCCGGCCAATCGAGACCGCGCCGCTGAACTCACGTGTACCACGCCATGCTGTGGCACAAACAGTCGTCTCCGTGGGGCCGTAGGCATTCAAGACCGTGCCCTGCTCGGCCAAGTCTTGAACCAACGTTGCACTGGGCGCTTCGCCTGCCAGAATCAGCGTCAAGGACGGACCGAGGCTGGGCAAACCTGCGCCATGTTGAAGCAGGGCAGGCGGTAAAGTTGCGTGCGTAATCGCATGGCTTGCCAAATAGTCCCACAGAGCCTGCCGATCCTGCCGAGCTATCTCGGGTGACAGATACAATGCTGCACCGCTGCCAAAGGCCATCAAGATTTCAAATGCACTCGCATCAAAGCTGAACGAGGCAAACTGCACAATGCGGCTGGTTGGCTGCACTCCAAAACAGACGATCTGCGCTAGAGCAAGGTTCATCACGCTCCGATGCTCGACCATCACGCCCTTCGGGGTACCGGTGGAGCCGGACGTATAGATCACATACGCCAGATGCCTGGCCGTTAGGCCCGCCACCGACGGATTCGTATCCGGCAACGCCGGCAGGATGGTCGGATCGAGCACCGTACACTCGGCGAGCGCCGCGTCGCCCAACACAGCGCACCCGGCCGCATCGGCGAGCACAATCGCCGGTGCTGCATCGGCGAGGATGTGCGCCAAGCGCTCACTCGGATAGCTCGGGTCCAGCGGCACATACGCCCCCCCGGCTTTCAAGATCGCCAGCAGCCCCACGACCAGCGCGGCACTACGCTCAACGCAGATCGCTACCCGCGCATCGGGCTTGACACCCAGCTCGATCAACTGATGCGCGAGGCGATTGGCTTGTGCATTCAGCTGCGCATAGCTCAACGTTTGGTCCTCAAACACCAGCGCCGTCGCCTCGGGCGTGCGCTCGACCTGCGCTTCGAAGAGCTGGTGCACGCACCAGTGCAACGGATACGCCTGCTGCGTCGCATTCCATGTCTGCAGCAGCAACTGACGCTCATCCGGTGACAGCAACTCAAACGTTGACACCGGTTGCCGCGTATGGGTGGCCATCGCCTGCAGCATCGTCTGCAGATACCCAACGTGCCGCTCAATCGTGGATCGGTCGAACAACGCCGTCGCATACCCTAAGCTGCCGATGATCTCCTCGCCTGCCTCAGATAAGTTCAGTTCGAGATCAAACCTCACTGCGTCATACTCCAGCTCAGCCGGCATGGCCGTGAGCCCAGGTAGGCGCCACTCGCCTGGCTCATTGTTCTGCCACGCCAACATCACCTGGAACAACGGCGTATGATCGAGCCGACGCGGCGGCTGCACGATCTCGACTACTTGCTCGAATGGCAAATCCTGGTGTGCTTGCGCGTCCAGCGTCGTGCGCCGCACGCGCTCGAGCAGTTGTGCCGTCGTCGGCTCGCCCTCCAAATTCACACGCAACGCCAGCGTATTGACAAAAAAACCAATCAACGGCTCGATCTGGCGATGGTTACGATTAGCGCTGGGCGTGCCGATGACCACATCACATTGACCCGACAGGCGCGCGAGTACCGCACTCCATGCGGCAAGCACCGTCATAAATAGCGTCGTGCCATGCTCCGCGCTTAAGCGCTTGAGCGCTTGCGTCGTGGCCGCATCAATGTGCACTGGCACCTGCGCACCGGCAAACAACTGTTGTGCCGGGCGCGGCCGGTCGGTCGGGAGTGTCAGCAGCACAGGTGCGTCGGCCAGCGTCGCGCGCCAATAGTCGCTTTGCGCCTGCAGCCGCTCGCCCGTGAGCCACTGCCGTTGCCACGCTGCATAGTCCGGATACTGAACCGCCAGCGGCGGCAACGGATCGGCTTGCGCCCCGACGCTCGCCGCGTACAGCGCGTTTAACTCGCGCGTGAGCACCCCGACCGACCAGCCATCCGACACAATATGGTGCTGGGTGAGCAGCACCACATGTTCGTCGTCGGCCAATTGAATGCCGCACGCGTGAATCAACGGGCCGCGCGCCAGATCGAACGGCGCGTACGCGGCTTCGT
The DNA here is from genome assembly GCF_021498065.1 of Mycetohabitans sp. B3. Classification (NCBI taxonomy): domain Bacteria; kingdom Pseudomonadati; phylum Pseudomonadota; class Betaproteobacteria; order Burkholderiales; family Burkholderiaceae; genus Mycetohabitans; species Mycetohabitans sp. B3. The sequence goes on from NZ_JAHLKN010000024.1 coordinate 82,498, forward strand.
GACGCAAGCGGGCCAGTTTCGCCGGCGCGTTTGGTACGCCGCGCAGGTCATGCCAGCGCAGCGGCACGCCCGTGTCTGCCGGCAGCAGCCGCACCTGCGGCTGACAGTCAACGCTCACAAACGTCGAGCGCAGCGCTTCATGACGGGCAAACAGCGCATCTAATGCCTGTTGCCATGCGGCCCGATCAAGCGGCCCGCGCACATGCAGCGCCAGCGGAATATGATATGTGTCACTAACCCCATCGAGCTGCGCGAGGAACCACAGCCGCTGCTGCGCGAACGACAGCGGCAAACCGCCTTCACGCGACACCGGCATGATCTCGGGCAGCGCATCGGTGCCTTGCTGCAAGTGGGCTTCGAGCGCCGCGGCAAACGCGGCCAACGTGGGCGTCGCGAACAACGTCGCCAGCGGCACGTCAGCGCCCAGCGCTCTGACCCGGTTCATCAACCGCACCGCGAGTAGCGAGTGGCCCCCGAGCGCAAAGAAACTGTCGCGCCGCCCCACGCGTTCGACACCCAATAGTTCGGCCCAGATCGCCGCGAGTGTCGTCTCGAGTTCGCCTTGTGGCGCTTCATACGCTTGATGCGCGAGCGCCGCATCATCCGGTGCAGGCAACGCTCGGCGATCCAGCTTGCCGTTCGGTGTCAGCGGAAACGCATCGAGCCGCACAAAAGCATTGGGCACCATATACTCGGGCAGGCTCGCCGCCACCTGCGCGCGCAGTGTGCTCGCGAGTTGCTTGTCCGCTTCGGCTTGCACATAGGCAACGAGCCGCTTATCCGCGCCCTCACCGGTTGCCAGCACCACCGCATCACGCACCTGCGGGTGTGCCGTTAAGCACGCTGCAATCTCGCCCGGCTCAATGCGAAAGCCGCGGATCTTCACTTGCTCATCGTTGCGCCCCACAAACTCCAGATTGCCGTCCGGTAAATAACGCGCTACATCGCCAGTTTTGTACATGCGGGCGTTTTCAACGTCGCAAAACGGGTCTGTGACGAAGCGCTCGGCGGTCAACTCCGGGCGGTTTAGATAACCGCGTGCTATCCCTACGCCACCAATATATAACTCACCGACTGCACCCAGTGGTACCGGCTGACCGTGTGCATCCAGTAGATAAATTCGCGTGTTGTCTAATGGCCGGCCAATCGGAACCACTTCGCCATTGAAATCTTGTGAGCCACGCCAAACAGTGGAGCAGATAGTCGTTTCGGTTGGGCCGTATGCATTGAAAACCACCGCGCCTTGACGGACCAAATTTCGAAGTAGCGTCGTACTGGGAGCTTCACCGCCTAAAATTAGCGTCAGAGGGGTGTTTAAATGAGGTAAATCGTCGCCTGCCTGCAGCAGTGCGGGGGGAATGTCCGCGTATGTGATCGCGTGCTTTTCCAAATAACGCCACAGTTCAGTGCGATCATGGCGCGCTGTATCGGGCGGTAAATATAAGCTTGCCCCACGATTTAATGCGATGAATGTCTCGGAAACATTGACATCAAAACCGAGCGAAGCAAACTGCAAGATCCGGCTGAAGGGGCCAATATCGAAATAACCGATCACAGCTTGAACAAGGTTCACGACACTTCAATGCTCCACCATTACGCCCTTGGGTGTACCGGTCGAGCCGGACGTATAGATCACATACGCCAGATGCCGGGCCGTCAGGTCCACCACCGACGGATTCGTGTCCGGCAACGCTGGCAGGGTGGCCGGATCGAGCACCGTGCACTCGGCCAGCGCCGCCTCGTCCAACGCAGCGCGCCCGGCTGCATCGGCGAGCACAATGCTCGGGGCCGCATCGGCCAGAATATGCGCCAAGCGCTCACTCGGATAGCTCGGATCGAGCGGCACATACGCACCGCCGGCCTTTAAAATCGCCAACAGCCCCACGACCATCGCCGGCGAGCGCTCAACACAGAGCGCCACTCGAGCATCCGGCTTGACGCCCAATTCAATGAGCCGATGCGCGAGGCAATTGGCCCGGGCGTTCAGTTGCGCATAGCTAAACGTCTGATCTTCAAACACCAACGCCGACGCTTCGGGGGTGCGCTCGACCTGCGCTTCGAATAGCTGATGCACGCACCAGTGTGCCGGATAGTCCTGCTGCGTCGCATTCCATGTATCAAGCAGCAGCTCGCGCTCCGCCTTGGGCAGCACCTGCAACTGCTGCACTGCGGTGTCAGGTGTCGCCTTGAGCGCGTCGGCTAAGCTTTGCAGCGCCTGCTGCATATACGCACACAGTCGGGCAGGTTCCTGTGGCTCAACGATTTGTGCCGTCAGGCCCAACGACTGCCCATCGTCCTCCACCGACAGCCCGATCGGATAATTGTCACGCTCTTCGGTGTACAGCAGCTCCACACCGGGGAGAATGCCACGCTCGCTTGAACCCGGCGCGTTGTGCCGATAATTTAGCAGCGCGCTAAACAGTGGCGTGCCGGCTGGCACACCACTGCAGTGCTGTGCCAGTGCCAGCGACGCATGCTCATGCTCAAGCAACGCAGCGAGCCGCGCATGCGTGGCGCGCACCGCCGCTTCCACACTATCGGCCAAGTCCACCCGCAGCGGCAGTGTATTGATAAACAAGCCCATCGCACTGTCGGCACCGTCTCCCGCTTGCATCCGCCCAAACAGCACGGTGCCAAACACCACGCGTGGTTGGCCACTGGCGCGCGCGAGCACCTGCGCCCACGCCAGATGGCACAGGCTCGCCAGACTCACGCCCAGCCGCTTAGCCTGCTTCCGTAGTCGGTCGTTTAGCGCTTGCGGCAACATCCGGTGCGTTTCGGCAACCTGTGCGCCGTCTCGATGCACGTCCGTCAGGCCAAACGGAAACGTCGGCTCGTCGATGTCCGCGAGCTGCTCAGTAAAGAAACGCTCATGCTCAGCCTGACTGACACCCAGGCGCGCCTGCGCGACCAGCTGGCGGAACGGCTGCGCCGGCGGCAATGTGTCGCCTCGCCCCTCGATGAACGCCTGCACCTCCGCGTGCATCACTTTCAGCGTTGAATGATCGCCAATCAAATGGTGCAGCCGCTGCGTGAGCAACCAGCGACCTTCACTATCCTGGGCGATCGCACCGTGCAGCAGCGGCGCTTGCGTCAGATCCAAGCGTGTGTGACGCGGATCAAAGCGCCGCGCCAATTGCTCGGCGATCGGCCCGTCCGCGGCGTCCAACGTCGGCTCGGTGACCGGCAGCCGTGCGTGGCGCCATACCACTTGCGCGGGCATGGACAGCCCTTCCCAGACAAACGCGGTGCGCAAAATATCGTGCCGATCGATTACCTGCTGCAGCGCGTGCAGATACTGGTCAAGCCGCTCGCGCGTGTCAAACGCCAGCTGCACGATCAACAAATACGGATCACCCTCGGTGGCCAACAGATGGTGAAACAGCAGCCCGTCTTGCAGTGGCGACAGTGCATAAATGTCCTGGATATTGGCCACACCACCGGGCACCTGCTCGACAATCTTATCAATGTCCGCTTGCGTTAGCTCAATGAGCGGCAGCATCGACGGCGTAATCGCCGTGGTGTCGGGCGTGATCGCGTTCGCAGGCACCACCACGTCACGGCGCTGACCCAACGTCTGCGCCAGCGCGCTAAGCACCGGCGTGTCGAACAGCGCGCGCACGGATAACCCGACTCCCCGACGCCGCAGGCGCTCAATCAACCGCACCGCCAGCAGCGAGTGACCCCCGAGCGCAAAGAAGCTGTCGTACCGACCCACACGTTCGACACCCAATAGCTCGGCCCAGATCGCCGCGAGCGTCGTCTCGAGCTCGCCTTGCGGCGCTTCATATGCTTGATACACCAGCGCGTCAGCGTCCGGCTCAGGCAGTGCACGCCGATCCAGCTTGCCGTTCGGTGTCAGCGGAAACGCATCGAGCCGCACAAACGCACTGGGCACCATATACTCAGGCAGCCTCGCCGCCACCTGTGCGCGCAAGGTACTGGCTAAACCCTCATCCGGATCAGCCACCACATACGCGACCAGACGTTTATCCGAGCCTTCACCGATTGCCAGCACCACCGCGTCGCGCACCTGCGGATGCGCCGTTAAGCACGCTGCAATCTCGCCCGGCTCAATGCGAAAGCCGCGAATCTTCACTTGCTCATCGTTGCGCCCCACAAACTCCAGATTGCCGTCCGGTAAATAACACGCCAGGTCACCAGTCTTATACAGCCGCGCATCCGCTTCATCTGAGAATGGATCCGGCACAAAGCGCTCAGCGGTTAGCTCCGGGCGATTCAGATAGCCGCGTGCCACCCCGGCGCCACCAATATACAACTCACCGACTGCACCCAGTGGCGCCGGCTGGCCGTGCGCATCGAGCAGATAAACGCGCGTGTTCGCAATCGGCCGGCCAATCGGTAAACGTTCAGATCGATCGCCAAGCTCAGTGACCTCATAAGTCGTTGAAAAAGTCGTATTCTCGGTCGGCCCGTAGCAGTGGATCAAATGCTTCGGCCCGTCATGCTTTAGCAGCTGCGCGAAGCGCTCAGGGTTCTCTTGTTCTCCACCACAGAGCAAATATTTCAATCGCGCCAAAGCCGGGGCCATCAAAGGAACCAGCTGATTGAATAACACCGTTGTCAGAAAAAGTGTGGTCACCCTGTATCGTGTCAGTGTCTCCTCTAGACGTTGGGGATTCAGCACCGCGTCCCTATCGAATAGGACGACAGTGGCGCCATTTAACAGCGGTGCCCACACTTCAAACGTGCTCGCGTCGAAGGCCGGGTTCGCTGCGAACGCCACATGATCATCGGTGCGGATGTCAACATAGCCATTGTTGATGACCAGCCGCGCAATCGCACGATGCGGCACCATTACCCCCTTAGGTATACCGGTCGAGCCCGACGTATAAATCACATACGCCAGATGCTGGGCGGTGAGCTCGGCTACCGACGGATTCGTGTCCGGCAATGCCGGCAGGGTGGCCGGATCGAGCACCGTGCAGGACGCGAGCACCGCCTCGCCCAATGCAGCGCGCCCGGCCGCATCAGCCAGCACAATGCTGGGTGCCGCATCCGCCAGAATATGCGCCAAGCGCTCGCCTGGGTAGCTCGGATCGAGCGGCACATACGCGCCGCCGGCTTTCAAAATCGCCAACAGCCCCACGACCAGCGCGGCACTACGCTGCATGCAGATCGCCACGCGCGTGTCCGGCTTGACGCCCCACCCGATCAGCTGGTGCGCGAGGCGATTGGCCCGGGCATTCAGCTGCGCATAGCTAAACGTTTGATCTTCATACACCAGTGCCACTGCCTCGGGCGTGCGCTCGACCTGCGCTTCGAATAACTGGTGGATGCATAAGTACGACGGGTAGTCCCGCTGCGTCGCATTCCACTCG
>NZ_JAHLKN010000025.1:0-8974 GCF_021498065.1 Mycetohabitans sp. B3
GAGCGTTATCAGGCGCTCGTGGCTCGGCTTGCGTCCTTGAGGATGTCTGAGCAAGCGGAGCTGATCCCGGCATTGTGTCGGCGAATGCTCCACGTTGGTGGAAGCGGCAACGATCGCCTCCTTGGGCTGTATGCGGTGTTACGCGAACACGCGTTGCAACTGCCGCCCTCTCATCAAGGCGCATCAGTTGGCATGTTAGCCAGTGCCATATGGATTTTTCCAAGAGCAGAGCGATTCGCACAGTACACTCAGCTGCGTGATTGGACGCTGTCGTTGCCTGACGAACAGTTGGGCGTCGCACTACGCTATCTTCTAAAGGGGTTGACTACTTTACCGAGCGAGCAGCACGCTCACGAACTCCAGTTACTGGAGCCGGCGCTGCTGCGCGTGCGGCCAGCGCAGCGTGCGCAGGCCGCACTCGGCCTACTAACGTATACCTACGCACTGGACGATGCACTGGCAAAGTGGGTCTGGCAGCAGGGATTGAATTTATTGAATGGCGCGGGTGAAGCTGCCTTATTGGATGGGCTTAACAAACTTCGGCGCGAGCGTTGGCTACCTAATTTAAACGATCATCAATGGGATATAGCGATGGGTGAAATCACCCGTTTTATAGAAGCCAACTCGTTCTCCGAGCCGACCCGGGCGCGAATCCAGGACAGTGTGCCTTGGCTCAGAAGTCGGCTACATTAACCTGCAGCTGAACCAGCATGCTTTGTTTATCCGGAGAATCCTTCGCGAGTCGGACAGGGTGATGCCAGTTCACCGTCTATCTTCAAGTGGTGAAGGACGTATCCGGAATTCTGTGTGTGAGGCGGGTTGAAACTCACAGTCTGATGTTGAAGCGCTCGGGGTAAAGCAGCGCGAACTGCGTCATTGCGCTTTTCCAATCATGTCGGGAACCGGTCCATTTGGCAACGACGTTGCGCAGCGCCAGTCAGACCAGGCTTTCCTCACGCAAGCGCCCGTTGAACGACTCATTCTTCGTGTTATCGGTTGGCGTCAGCACGAGAGAAGTCGATTCTTGACGCCTTTTCATCCGCCCACTTGTCGAGCACCTCGTCGAGCGTGGCGGGCAAAGGCGTCAAACAGTCGCGGGGCAACCCGAGTCGTTTTCATCGTGGCTATGGGGTCTTGGGCGTCTGCGGCGCTGAAGCGGCTACCGGCACGGTTTTTTTAAGGTTTGCGTAAATGTACGCTCGCCTCAGGCTATGCGTCCATCCAGGGGTTAAGGAGATTGACGCCGGTCGCGGCAAAATCCGCCACGTTACGGGTGACAACCGTCATCCCGTGTACTAGTGCTGTGGCCGCAATCAATGCGTCTCGCTCTGATTGCCGGTTGGGTACATGCAATCGGGCGCAGCGTTGCACCACACGAATATCAATCGGTAAAACGCGGTCTGCAAACTCGGGCAGTACGTGATGTTCTATCCATGCTCGTAGTATCCTGCCCTGATCGGCATCGCGCCGCTCGATTTGCAAGATACCCGTTTCCAATTCCATGATGGTGATAGCGGACACAAAAAGCCAAGCCGCATCCACGCTGGCAGTCCATGCCGTGACATTGGCATTAGCCTTGCCGGCCCGAATCTTGCGCAACTCGGACACAACATGGGTATCGAGTACGTACATCAAGTTAGATCAGCCGGCCGCGTTTGAACATGAGCACGTGGCGGATTGAACTCGATGTCTTCCACGCCGGGCATGGCAAGGGTGTCCGCAATATTGCGGCGCTGTTGCGTGAGTTTTTGGTAGGCCTCAAAGCTTAAGAGTACGTGGGCAGGCTTGCCGCGATCGGTAATGAACACAGGCCCTTTGTTGGCTGCCTTCTTGGCCCTGGTCACGTCGTGATTCAGTTCCCGGCTCGATAGGGTGGTGATCGTCATGGTATTTCTCCAAGCCGTTCGTTTAATGTAGATATGTTACTACATATCCGAGTGCTGTGCCGAGAGCCGCAGCCGCCGAGGTGAAGCTAGGCTCGCAGCGGCGCTGATAATCAGGTGCGGGCCGCGCTGATCCCGCTATGGGAGGCTGGTGACCGGATCTGCGGTAAGCGACTGAAGGCGTTCACCCCGACACTGGTCGAGGCGATGACATGGCATGGTCATCTTTCGCTATCAAAGCATGCGCCAGCGACTGACCGAGATCGGCACCAGCCTGCGCTCGCAGGGCGAGATCCTGACTTTGTCGCGACTGGTGCGGCTGTACGGCAAGCCAGCGTCCATCCGGTCTGGTAACGGCGCCGAATTTACCGCTGCCAAGGTCACGCGCTGACTGCCGACACTGCGAGATGTTGCAATCGGCCCGGCCTGCCAGCAGCACGTTGCCGCTGACCACCGGACGCCGCGCGCACGTATTCGTGGCTGCCATGGGCGCTTCGAGTTACACATTCGTATGCGCCCGGCCGAGGTGAATCCAGCCGGTACTGCCCCATGCTGATCCTGCATGGTAGGAACCGTCGTCACTTCCAATACTCGTCCACACACCAGATTGACAAAGCGACAGATAGCCTGGAATCTACTGCTGCGCCAGCTGTATGTGTGGGCTGATTGGCTTGTTCTAGACCACAAATTTCATTACAATTTGAGCTTAAGTAAGGAATGTGCAATGAATGAGTCTACTTTAACCTCCAAAGGGCAAACGACGATGCCTGCGCAGATCAGGGCCGCACTTCATGCTGAACCTGGGACACGGCTTGAGTGGCATCTCGCGCCAGACGGCAGTGTGATCGTTCGGGCCAAGACGAAGTCCATACTCGAACTGGCTGGTGCTTTGCGAATCCCGGCACCTCCCGTTCCGGTTGAAGATATGAAAGCGTGGCGCCGCTAATGGCCGCGTTGGATACTAATGCCCTGGTCCGGTATCTCGTGAAAGACGACTTGGAACAGTTCAACTGTGCATACCAACTCATCACACAGCAGGTCCAGGCAAGGCAGCGTCTTTTCGTGCCGATTACCGTGGTGCTTGAACTGGAATGGGTGCTCAGATCCAGGTACAAATTGGCGAAACAGGTCATTACGGACACCTATACAACGCTGCTGTCGACAACCGAATTGCAGTTCGAGTCTGAGTCGGCGCTCGAGCTTGCTCTTTTTTACTATAAGATGTACACGGCAGACTTTGCCGACTGCTTGCATGTCGCCTTAGCCGCAGAAGCGGGTCACGCACCACTGCATACATTTGACAAACGTGCGGCATGCGTTCCTGAGACCCAATTGATTGGATAATAGGCATTTCACTATGATGCATGACGGCCGAAGACTACATCGCCAAGACGGGGCGTGCATTTGAAGAGGCACAGGTACTGCTGAATGCGGGCAGTTTGAAGGGGCATGCAATCGGGCCTACTACACGATGTTTGATGCCGCCCTTCTACCGCATCGCTGAGTGCCTGCCGCAGTTTGCTTGTGCTCTTGCCAGTACAGGCAGTCTTCCCCCCGTTCGAGCTCCACACAACTTTGCAGTTACTTACTGCTGTGCCATTTTTTAGCAAGCCCTTTACAAAGGTCTTACTGGCCTTAAACTCAGCAATAGATTGGCGCAGTCGATCAGCATTCGTCGGGTTCCCCAGAAGATGCAGCGTTTCCTGCATACTGTTGTAATCATCTAGTGAAATCATGCAGCGGGCTCACTCCGACGCGGCCGGCGTGCCGAGGATCTTCTCCGACAAAGTGAAATCGTAGCTGGAATGGACGTGCACGCGCTTGCGATCAGGATGCGCGTAGCCATATGCTTTGCGCAACGCCAGCGCGGCTTCGTGGAAGCCGGACAGAATCAGCTTCTGCTTGTTCGGATAGATCGCGATGTCACCGACCGCGAATAGGCCCGGGCGCGAGCTTTCGTAGCTGGACGTGTCCACCGCGATGCGTCCCGCGCGAATCTCCATGCCCCACTGCGCGATGGGTCCCAAATCGGCGACCAGCCCATATAGCGCGACGATATGTTCCGCGGGCACGCTCGTTTGCGCGCCGATCTGCGCGATATCCACCGTCTGCAACGCGCCGTGCTCGGTGCGCAATGCCGCGATTGTGCCCGTCACGATATCGAGTTCGCCAGCGTCAGCGGCGCGGCGCAACTGTTCGACGGTCGAGTCCGCTGCACGGAACGCGTTGCGCCGATGTACGAGCGTCACATGCTGGGCGACGTGGCGCAGCGCGAGCGCCCAATCGAGCGCCGAGTCGCCGCCGCCCGCTACGACTACGCGTCGGCCCGCGAAGTCATCGAGGTTGCGCACCGCGTAGTGCACATGGCGGCCTTCCAGCGAGGCCGCTTCGGGCAGCGCTAGCCGTTGCGGCACGAACGCACCATTGCCTGCGCTGATCAGGATCGCCGCGGCATCGAACTCCAGTTGCTGCTCCGTGCGAGCACGCCAGCGGCCGTCTTCGCGTTGCTCCACATGGATTACGCGCTGACCCAGACGGATCGGCACGTTGAACGGGCGACATTGCTCGGCGAGCCGCTCGACCAGTTCGCGTGCGGTGCAGACTGGAATTGCCGGAATATCGAAAATGGGCTTGTCCGGATACAGTTCGGTGCATTGGCCGCCGATCTGTGCAAGCGTGTCGACGACCTCACACGTCAGTCCAATCACGCCGGCCTCGAAGGCGGCGAACAACCCGACTGGCCCGGCACCGATGATCAGTACGTCGGTGCGGATTGGCTCGTGGACGGATTCAATGGTATCAGGCATTTCGCGGTACGCTGCGAGCGCGCGCAGCGTTCATCGGTGTAGTGAAGATGAGTACACCATACCGGAGCGCGGCGCGGGCGGCAACGATAACACCACACCGCGAGGGGCTGACCGGCGCTGCCGCATGCGCTAATACTATCGCACGCCTTATCGGCTAGCTGTCGGATTGGCGCGCGGTGGCGGCCAGTGCGTCGACCAATTCTATCGGAACGGGAAACACAATCGTCGAGGCCTTGTCACCGGCGACGCTGGTCAGCGTCTGCAGGTAGCGCAATTGCATCGCCTGCGGCTGCCGGGCGAGCATCTGCGCCGCCTGCAACAGCTTTTCCGATGCTTGCAACTCGCCTTCCGCGTGAATAACCTTGGCGCGGCGCTCCCGCTCGGCCTCGGCTTGCCGCGCGATGGCGCGCACCATCGACTCGTTCAGGTCAACGTGCTTGATCTCGACGTTCGATACCTTGATACCCCATGTGTCCGTCTGCGCATCGAGCGCCTTCTGGATATCATCGTTGAGCTTCTCGCGCTCGGCCAGTAGCTCGTCAAGTTCGTGCTTGCCAAGCACCGAGCGCAGCGTGGTCTGCGCCAGCTGGCTGGTGGCCTCCAGGTAGCGCGCGACCTGAATCACCGCTTTTTCCGGATCGACGACACGGAAGTACACGACCGCGTTGACCTTGACCGATACGTTATCGTGCGTGATTAGGTCCTGCGACGGCACGTCTAGCACGACGGTGCGCAGATCGATCTTCACGAGCTGCTGAACGCCGGGGATGATTAGCACGAGGCCGGGCCCCTTGACCCGCCAGAAACGGCCCAGCATGAACACTACGCCACGTTCATATTCGCGGAATATCCGGATCGATGCGACGGCAAGAGTCACCACGAATAGCACGATGAAGCCGGCGAAGCCGAAAGTCAAACCCATTACGAATGCTCCCCTGGTTCAGGCGGCGTCGCCGCCGGTACGACGCTTAGCGTCAGGCCATGCCGCCCGGTCACGCGCACGTGCGCGCCACCGGGCAGGGCACGATCGCTTCGCACGCGCCACTGCTCGCCATGAATCTGGGCCCAGCCGATCGACTCGCCCAGGTTCGACGCGCCGTCGCCGGCGGGGCGGGGCGCTAGCTCGCCGAGCATGATGCCGGTGCTGCCGACCAGCGTCTCGGCGCCCGCGGCGATCGGACGCCGGCGCGCGCGCAGCGCAATGCTGGAGATCCCGATGAAGAATGTCGCGCTGAATAACGCGAGCGCAATGATCAACGGCGGCGGGATGCCGAAGCCAGGGACCTCGGTGTCGATCAGCATCAATGCGCCGATGCCGAACGCGACGACCCCGCCAAAGCCGAGCGAGCCGAATGTCGGCACGAATACTTCGGCGATCAGGAATGCGATGCCCAGCAGTATCAGAATCAGTCCGGCGTAGTTGACGGGCAGCATGTGCAGCGCAAACAAGCCTACCAGCAAGCTAATCGCGCCCGCTACCCCTGGCAGCACGAAACCCGGATTGGCGAACTCGAAGAACAACCCGTACATGCCAATCATCATCAGGATCAGCGCGACGTTCGGGTTGGTGATCACGGCCAGTAGACGGGTGCGCCAGTCCGGATCGATCCGCACGATCGGGGCATGGGCGGTCTGCAGCGTGTGCACGCCGTGCGCGGTATCGATCCGTCTGGCGTCGAGTTGCACGAGCAGCGCGTCCAGGTCGCTGGCCACCACGTCGATCACATGATGCGATAGCGCGTCGCTCGCTGACAGGCTGACCGCATCGCGTACCGCACGCTCGGCCCACTCGCCGTTTCGGCCATGCAGCTGAGCCAGACTGCGGATGTAGGCAGCCGCGTCTTGGATCTGCTTGCGTGTCTCGGTCGTGCGTGGGTCGCCCGGCACGTCGATGGATCGCGTGGGCGACGATGTCGGCGCGGCTGCGGTTGTCGCGGCGCTGCTGGCCGCCCCGGCGGCCTGGCTCTTGGCCGTATCTGTCGCGGTGTCGCCGTCCGTACCCGGTGGCGATGACTCGCCGCCGATGCCGAGTTGAATCGGCGTGGCGGCACCGAGGTTGGTGCCAGGCGCCATCGCGGCGATGTGGCTGGCGTACAGGATATAGGTTCCCGCGCTGGCGGCCCGTGCGCCAGCTGGCGCGACGAATGTCGCCACCGGGACCGGCGAGGCGAGCATGGCTTTGATGATCTGGCGCATCGACGGATCCAGCCCGCCGGGCGTGTCCAGCTCAATCACCGCCAACTGCGCATGCATGCTGGCTGCCCGCGCTAGGCTGCGTTCGATGAAATCGGCGCTCGCGGGACCGATCGCACCGCTGACGGGGATCAGCACGACTGGCGCGGGCGCTGGCACGGCACCGGCAGAAAGTGCGGCGAGAAACCACCCGAAACACAACTTGCGGAGCGTGCGCAGCAGCATGACGGAATTCCGAAAATCCCTTTTATTAAGCGTAGGTGAGTTGGCACCGTTTTTCAGCGTCACGATGACCTATTGCGTCAAACTTGGCGGTTGGGCAAAGCTTGGGGCGCCCCGCCAATCCCCATGGTGAGTTGTGCAAATGGCAGAGTACCTAGTCGGCCCTTCAAAATTGGGATGAGAAGTCCCGTGCACGGGAAATGAAACAGGATAGGTAGCGGCGCAGCGCCAAAGCGAGCGCAGCCACCCAAGCACAAAAAAAGCGGGCTGGATGCCCAATCGGGTAATGGCGCGCAGCAGCCAGCGCAGGTTATAGCCTGTCGAGCACAGCACGGCATGTACCGCATCACCGGTGACGCCTTTGAGCCAGTAGCGCCGCATTCCATGATCCTGTTTGACATGCCCGATGATCGGCTCGATGGCTTGACGCCGCTTCAAACGACGCTGTTGTGCCGGGGTTAGCCTGTTGAGTTTTCCGCGATGTATCAACTGTACGGGCGCAACCTGAGCATCCACACCACGAAAGCCCAGATCGGTCAGCACAGTCTTGACACGTGGGGCACCGGCCAGGTCTTGTATCAGGATCGAGATTTGTTCGAGCTGTTCGGCCAAAATGTGGCCGTCGTAGGGGTTGCCAGCGAACGCTCGCGTACCGACAATGAGCCCTTGTTTGTGCGTGATAGGCTGGCTCACCTTGACGCCGAACTCGTACGGTTGGCGGGCCTTACCTTTGCCGATGCATGCAACTTCCGGAGCGTGTAGTGCATACAGTTTGTCTTTGTCCTTGGGACGCTGTCGGCAAATGCGCCAGGCTCGTTGCAGCCACCTGTGCAATGGCGCTTGTCGCTCCTGCGAGATCTCGCCTAGCTTGCGTTCGATCTCGCGCAGCACTCGGCCCAACACGGTACGCTGGCGCTTGAGCACACGGCGCAGACGCTTAAACTGCTTGGCATGCGCGTAGCCACCGGCGCGTCGGCGTAGTCGTTTGCCTTCGCGCTCGTAGGTTTGCTTGAGCGCCAAGCCCGCGTGCTGGGCCAAGCGCACCAGCTTGCTACGCGCCACTTCCAGCAGCCGGCTGTCAGTCGGATAAGCCATCGCTTTCTCTTGGACGGTAGTATCCACAATCACGCTTTCAAATTCGGCTGGCTTGAGCGCCTTCATCTGTGCGGCAGCGGTAAGGGTCGCGGCCAGCAATTCTTCGACGCCGGCTTCGCCCAAGGCTTGCCGAAAACGCACTAAATTGGTCGGATCACACGGCAGGCGTGGTTGGAAGTACTGCTCACCGCAGAAGAACTGAAAGTACACGTCCTGTGCCCAGCGCTCGCACACCGACTCATCACTTTCGTTGTAGGCATGCTTCAGATAGAGCAGCCCCACCATCAATCGCATTGACAGTCGAGGACGCCCGGCTACGCTCACACCGGCGCCAGCGAGCTTCGGCGCCATCCCGAACAGATCGGGCACGGTGCTGCTTAGAGCTTCGCGCGTGCGCCGCTCAAACAGCGGGGCGAGCGTCGCTTCAATCGTGCGCCATGGCATACGCGTGCCTAGCACCGCAAGCGGGTGCCGCAGATCAATCATCGCATCCAGACGGCTACGAAAAAAATCCGGTGTCCCACAAGAACTTGTCTGGCTCGTGCTCATCGGCAGTGTTTAAAACTCCCAGAAATTGCCCCTATTGGATTATCTTTCTGGGAGTGACGCAACCCCTCGATCGACTTCTGCGCCTTACCACAACAGCATCTCAAACTTTTTGCAGGGCGGACTTCTATGAGCAGAAACTTGTCAAGAGTTTTGTGCAAGGAAAAAGTCCATAAGCAGATACCTCGACTTTTAGCCAAGCGATATCAACGCTCGTTAGGGTGGGGT